>DBME01000269.1 GCA_002298155.1 Holophagaceae bacterium UBA706
CCGTGGCCCGGGTGGCCGCCGCCAGCAGGTCCGGCACCCGGGCCGGATCCGTGTCCCCCAGGAAGGCCAGGGTGATGTGCAGGCCGTCCAGGGAGGGCAGGGCGGCGCGGCGGTCGTGGAGCAGCCCCTGCACGTGGGCGGCGACGCCGCGCATGGCGTCGGGCGCCGGGATGGCGAAGAAGAGCCGCACGGGCCCGCCCGCGCTCATTCGCCCACCCAGCCCTGCCAGATCTTCTGGAGCAGGCTCGAATCGTGGTCCTCCACCACCACCAGGTGGCGGGTCTCGGGGCGGCCGCCCCGGGCGTGGGCGTAGGCGGCGGCCAGCACGGAACGGTCGTGGGCCGTGGCGCGGTGGTGCTGGCGCAGGTGCTCGCCCATGGTGGAGCTCAGGTAGGTCTCCAGGAAGCGCACCGCCCCGTCCAGGGGCTGGTCCGGCTCCTCGAAGAGCGCCCAGCGCATGGCCCCGTCGCGCAGGCGCAGGCGGCGCACGGCCTCCATGGACTCCAGGAAGGCCGCCCGGGCCTCCTGGGGCACCTCGTACTGCATCTGCACCAGGATGGGCCCCGCCTCGTCGGGAATGGCCGTGGGCGCGTGGGGGGCGTCCCGGTGCGGGCTCAGGTCCAGTTCGGCGTCGAAGGCGGTGATGCGCAGCCGGTGCAGGAAGGGCAGCGAGGCCGCCATGCCAAGGGCCGACAGCCCCAGCGCGGCGCGCACGCCCCAGTGCTGGGCCACGGAGCCCCAGAAGACCGCCCCCAGCGCCATGGCGCCGCCCCATACCGTGTGGTAGGTGCCGAAGGCCCGGGCCTTCACCCAGGGCGGCACCGATAGCTGGATGGCCGTGTTCACCGTGGACAGGATGCCCAGCCAGCCCATGCCGGCCAGGAACAGGGCCAGGGCCACCGAGGGCGTGTGGGGCACGAAGGCCATGACGGCCTGGGACACCGCGGCCAGGAGGCTGAAGGCCGCCAGGATCTGGTTGGTGGTGAACCGGGCCCGCAGGGGCCCCAGGAGGAACACCCCCGCCACCGCGCCCGCGCCGATGCAGCCCATGAGGGCGCCGAAGGCCTGGGAGCTCAGCTTCAGATGGAGGATGGCCAGGGTGGGCAGCAGCGAGAAGATCACCCCCGCGAACCACGAGTAGCCCAGGGCGCGCAGGAGGATCACCTGGAAGGGCCGGCTGTGGCGGGCGTACCGGAAGCCCACCTTGAGGGCGCCCAGGAAGCGTTCCCCGGGCAGGCTGGATACGGGGGGCCTGCGCTCCCAGCTCACCAGCACCGTCACCACCGCCAGGAAGGACACCGCGTTGAGCGCGAAGGCCCACCCCGCCCCCAGGAGGCCCACCACCAGGCCGCCCACGGCCGGGCCCACGGCGCGGCTCACGTTGAAGCCCGCGCTGTTCAGGGCGACGCCCCCCGCCAGGTGCTTGCGGTCCATGAGTTCGGGCACGATGGCCTGGAAGGCGGGCATGCTCAGGGCCGACCCGATGCCGATCATGAAGCTCATGGAAAGGAGCACCATGGGCGTCACGTGGTGCAGGAAGGTGAGCCCCGACAGCGCCGCCGCGCACCCCAGCATGAAGACCTGCGTCGTGATGAGCAGCCTGCGCCGGTCCACGATGTCGGCCACCGCCCCGGCCGTGAGGCCCAGGAGCAGCACCGGCAGGGTCGTGCCCGTCTCGATGAGGGCCACCATGAGGGGCGAGCTGGTGATGTGGGCCATCTGCCACTTCTCGCCCACGCTCTGCACCTGGGTGCCCACGTTGGAAGCCATGTTGGCGATCCAGACCATCATGAAGAGCCTGGATTTCAGGGGGTCCAGGAGGCTCGTGCGCACGGGGGCCGGTTCCGTCATCAGGCGATGATAGCAGCGCCGCCGCCTCTCCCCCGCGGCGGGCGGGGATGGTAGACTCGTGCGCAACCAAGGCCCCCATGCGGTTTCCTTCGATCTGCCTGTTTCCCGTCCTCGGCCTCTTCCTGGCCGCGGGTGTTCCCTGCCGCGGGCAGGCCGCCTGGGCCGAGTACGTGAGGGAATGGCGCGCCACCGGCCCTTACAACGCCGTGGAGGTGCCCCGGCGTCCCTTCATGGGCACCCACCCCCGGCGGGCCTGGAGCCTCATGGTGCGCGAGGGCGACCTGCCCGGGGCCTGGTGGGCGCGGGATGCGGACCTGGGCCGGCTCGTGGCCGGGGAGGATCTGGACCTGGAAACCGTGGCGCCGCCCCGTTCCGACGCCCTCTGGGCCCTGCGGAACTGGCCCCCCGGGCCCCACTGGATCCTCCTGGACCGGGAGGGGACCGTACTGCTGGAAGGGGAGGGCCTCCCCGACGGCGGCCGGGTCGTGGCGGCCATCCACGCCCAGGGCGGCCAGAGCGCCTGGGAGCGCCGCGAGGCCTTCCTCAAGGACCATCCGGACCACGGGGAGGCCCTGGCGGCGCGCCTGGAGGCCAGCGTGCACCTCCTGGCGGCGGATCCCGCGGCGCGCGCCGGCCGGACCCCGGATCCCGCCCTCGACCCCGAGCTCCGCGCCCGGGAGGCGGATTCGCGGTTCCGGGATGCGGCCGAGACCCTGGAGCGCATCCTCGCCCTGCCCGACTGGTGGCGGCTGCATGACCGGGGCGCCCTGCGGATCCTGCTCACGGACCTGGACCCGGGCGCCTCTCCGCGCATGGCGGCGGTGGTCGGCACCCTGAGGGAGGCCTGCCTGGCCGAGCTGCGCCTGGGCCCCGACCTCACGGCCCAGGAAACCGGCGGGGCGGATCTGGAGGATGTGTGGATCCACTGCGGATGGATCCTGCAGCGCAGGATCGTCCCGGAGGTGCCCCCGGTGGCGCCCGCCCCGGGGCGGCTCTTTCCCCGGGATTCCTTCCTGATCTCCGCGGGCCTGCCCATGGTGGACGGGGGGAATTGGGAGGCCCTGCTGGCCTTCACGGAGCTGGTTCCCGCCCGCATGCCGGCCGGGGCCATGACGCCCGAACGGTGGAAGGCCTATCTCACGTGGCGAGGGCTCGTTTGCTTCGGCCGGCTCCTGGCCTTCAGCGGCCTGGAGCGGTGGCGGGAAGGCGCCACGGCGCTGGCGGAGATGCGGCTGCTGTCGGGACCGGGCTTCAAGGACAATGACCTGAAGGAAATGCTCCAGGACATCCGGAAATACGGCGGCATCCGCGAGGACGCGGGCCCCCGCGGCCTGCCGCCGGAGTACCAGGCCGTGGTGGACCTGGGGCCAGCGCCGGCGCCAACCATGCCGCTTTCGCCGTTCCCGGCGCGCATGGTCCTCTGGGGCCGCCCCGGGTGGCGCGCCGCCTGGGGCGCCCTGGCCCGGGATCCGGCCCTGGCCGCGTGGGGACCCCGGGAGCTGGTGTGGCGGGACGCCTCCGCGCAGGATGCGGTGCTCCTGAGGGGC
>DBME01000357.1:0-14141 GCA_002298155.1 Holophagaceae bacterium UBA706
AAAAGTAGCCTTGGGCTCCCCTCAGAACATCCTTCCAACTCAATGCCCCGGCCACGCCCCGGCCAAGACATCCACATGTCCCGATCGAAGCCGCAGCACGTCCAGCACCTCGTCCAATGCCTCCGGATCGCCTCCCAGGGGCGTCAGCGCCAGATCGCGCCCCACCTGGAACACCACCCCGCCATCGCAGCCGGTACGGTCCTCCAGGGTGAACCGGATGTCGCCGCCGGAAAGGTAGCGGATCCCCACGCCTTCCTGGGTGGGAAACGCAAAGGCGGCCCCGGGCTCCACCAGCCGGGCCACCTCGCGTTCGCAGGACAGCACCACCATGCCGCCCCCGGGCCTGCACGCCGTCAGCCGCAGGGTCCACGCCCCCAGGGTCAGGTTGGTGAACTCCCGTTCGTTCTCATTGGAAAGGGGTGCCTCCCCCTGCAGCATCGACGCGCACAGGGCTGCGCCCGCAAGGGCCTTCAACGTCCTCTTCATCATTCAGTCTTCCGCCTTGAGGATTGGTTGCCACCCGGCGCACGATGTTCCGGGTGGCGAAACGCAATCCGTGGCGGAAACCGTCAGGGCTTGGAGATGAGGTAGTCGCCCAGGGCGAGGTGCACGAGTCCCGACCGCTGCATGACGTCGATGGCGTCCTGCGGCGAGGACACGATGGGCTCGCCGTGGATGTTGAAGGACGTGTTCATGAGGGCGCCGCGGCCGGTGCGGGCGTGGAAGCACTCGATGATGCGGTGGTAGCCGGGGTTCCAGTCCCGGGTGACGATCTGGGGACGGATGGTGGCGTCCTCGGGATGGCACGCGGCCTTCACCTGCTCCGTGTTGCGGGAGTCGAAGGCGAGGATCATGTAGGGCGCGGAGAAACCCTTGGGGTTGTGCATGTACTGGTCGGCGCACTCGGCCATGACCGAGGGGGCGAAGGGCATCCAGAAGTCCCGGCACTTGATGGCCCGGTTCACCACGCGCACCACGTCGGGGCGGGTGGGATCGGCGAGGATGGAGCGGTTGCCCAGGGCGCGCGCGCCGAACTCCTCGCGGCCGGCGATGCGCGCCACCACTTCGCCACGGGCGAGGAGGTCGGCGACGGCGTCCGGCAGGTCATTGGGCTTCACCACGGTCCAGCCCAGCTCGCGGGCCTTGGCGGCGGCGGCCTCGAAGGTCTCGGGCAGGGGTTCGGGGCCGAGGTACATGGGACCCAGGGGCTCGATGGTGTTGGCCAGGCCCTGGCTGGCCAAGTAGGCCCAGGCCGCGCCGATGGCGTTGGTCTCGTCGCCGCAGGAGGGGAAGACGTAGAGGTCCTGGCACTCAGGCAGTTCGCCGATGGTCTTGTTGAGCTTGACGTTCATGAAGACGCCGCCCGACAGCCGGACCTTGGTGCGGCCGGTCTTGCGGAGCCAGCCGGCCACCCATTCCGTGAGGAACTCCTCCGTGAAGGCCTGGAGACCCGCGCAGACATAATCGAAGCGCAGGAATTCCAGCTTCTCCCGCCAGAACTCGTAGGAGAACATCATGTCGGGCGAACCCGGCGCCAGGCGCCAGTTCCCGTCCACCATCTGGAAGGCGCTGCGGAAGATGCCCTTGGCATACTCGACCCGCTCGCCGGTGGCGTAGGGGGCCATGCCCATGAGCTTGTACTCGTGCTCCATGGGCACCATGCCCATGAGGGCCGTTATCACGGCCCACAGGTTGCCGACGGAGTGCTCCTCGTCGATGGTGGCCAGGCGCTTGAGGGTGTCGCCCTCGGGGATGGAGACGGTGGCGCACAGGGTGTCGCCCGCGCCGTCGATGGTGAGCACCAGGGCGTCCTTGTCCGCGCCGTTGCCGTAGTAGGCCGTGGAGGCGTGGCACAGGTGATGGTCAATGGCATGGATGCGCTCGCTGGGAACGCCGTGGGACGTGATGAGCTCGATGTGCTGGGCCCGGCGCTGCTTGTGCACGTAGGCCCGCAGGGGCGTCTTGCGCAGCTGCTGCTTGACCTTGCCCACGGCGCTGACCATCTCCTTGTAGCTGCGGACGCGGGCGGAGCGGTCGCCTTCCCGGAGGCCGATCTCGGTGTAGGTCTCGTGGCCCCCGAAGACATAGGCATCCACATCCTTCCAGTCGAGCCCTTCGCGGTCCAGGAGGACCTGGATGGCTTCGCCCGGGAATCCGCTCTTGTTCTTTTGGCGGCTGGGCCTCTCCTCCTGAAGGCCGCTGATGATGCGCCCATCACGAACGAGAACGGCCGAGGCCGTGTGGCTCGAATTGATTCCGCAGATCAACATTCAATTACCCTTTCGAAATTGCTGGGGCTGGAGAGTGGATGGAAAAAGAAGATGGATATGGTGGCGTTAGCGTATCGGGAATAGCGATTCCTGACAACGGAAACAAGGCCGTTGATGGGTTAGCGAAGGTGTTTTCCGGAAGCTGGCCCTATGACGACCTATATATCATTAATTCGAACCCACCCCAAATTCAAACACCCAACCCCTATCTTTTCCATCCCTTTCATCCCCTGAATCCCTTTCCCGTTCCCCGCAGGGCCAACACCGGGATGGGTCGAAACGCGCGGATTACCCGTGCCGCGACTCATCCCGGCGCTTGCCCTGCGGGAACGGGGATCAAGGGGATTCAAAGGATGAAAGGGATGGAAAGAAGGCAACCGCTTCCCGCCGATCCAGGTTCATCCCTTCCGGAAACGCCCCACGCATTCCACGTGGGTGGTCAACGGGAACAGGTCCACCACGGCCAGGTCCACCAGCTTCCACACCGGCGCCAGCCTCGCCACGTCCCGGCAGAACATGGCCCCGTCGCAGCCCACCAGCACCAGGTCGTCCGCCCCGGCGGTGTGGAGCTTTTCGCACATGGCCGGGTCCAGGCCCGTGCGGGGGGGATCCAGGAGGATCAGGTCGCCGGGAACTCCCAGGCTTTCGGGCGCCCATTCCGCGGCATCCGCGGCCACGCACTCGGTGGGGGTTCCTTCCAGGTTCCTGCGGGCCCATTCCACGGCGGGGCCGTCGAACTCCACCAGGACGCTGCGCTGAAACCGTGACCCCAGCAGCGCGGTGAAGAACCCCACGCCGCCATACAGATCGAACAGGGTGCCGCCGGGAAGCGGCCAGGCGCGGAGGATCTCCCCGAAGGCCTGCCAGGCCCACGGCGGGCAAACCTGGAAGAAGCCCCCCGGCCGATGGGCCAGGACCGCCTCCCCCAGCCGGTGCACAACACCGCCCTGGGCGGGGTGCCAACCGTCGGGTTCCAGGCGCCAGGTGCGGCCGCCTTCATCCTGGGCCCACACATCACCGGCGGGCGTGCCGGTGACCAGCTCCCAGCGCTGGGGGCGCGTGGGCAGGATGCGGGCCTCCAGGGCCTCCTTCATGCGGGGGATGGCGGCGGAGAGCGCCGGCGTGGCTGCGGGACAGGCCGTCACGGGGACCAGCGAATGGCTGCCCCGGCGGTGGAAGCCCAGATCCCGGCCGGTCCAGTGGAGCTGGATGCGGTGCCGGCGGGCGTCCTCGGGGGCCTCAAGCCAGCGCCACTCGGGGGCGTCGGGCAGGGCCCGGGCGAAGAGGTCCACCACCATGGAGCGCTTGAGTTCGGAGGTTTCGCGGCCGCCCTCCCAGAGGTCGCAGCCCCCGCAGGTCCGGGCCACAGGGCAGCCCGAGGCGGCCCGGCGGCGGTCGCTGCGGACCCAGGCTTTCACATCGCCTTCGCCGTGGCGGGGCTTCCAGCGGATCTCGGTCTCCACCTGCTCGCCGGGGAAAAGGGCCAGGGGGGCGGACAAGAGAATGAGTCTGCCATCCTCGGCCCGGGCCACGCCCTTGCCGCCCCAGGCCAGACGCTCGATGGTCAGCACGGATTTAACCGCAGGGACCTCCGGCTTCCGGTACACTTCTCTTTGCGTTTTTCCCTTAACAGGTGATTGTTTGTTGCGTCTCACGGTAGCCGTCCCCATCAAGCACCGTAGCAGCCTCGAGGCCTCTCTGGGGCACGAGGTGCGCAAAGCCGTGGAATGGACGGAGGGTGCCCCCGCCGATGTGGTGGTGGGCATGGCGGGGGATGGCCCCCTGGCCCAGTGCCCGGTGTGGCCCGGCGAGGAAGGGGCCCTGGCCCTCATCCGGGTGGGCTACGAGCGGCTCCTGGACCGCCAGAACATGGAACGCCTCCACGACGTGGGCAAGGCGCTGGCCTCGGAGCAGAACCTGGACCGCCTGCTGGACATGATCCTCACCCACGGGCGCAACCTGCTCCTGGCGGAGGCCGGGTCCATCTACCTGGTGGTGGGGGGCACGGAGCTGCTGTTCGCCCACACCCAGAACGCGAAGGTGACGCTGCCCTACACCCGGTTCCAGATGCCCATCACCGGCGCGTCCATGGCCGGCTTCTCGGCGCAGACCGGGGAGATCCTCAACATCCCTGACGTCTATCACATACCCACCGAAGCTCCCTACAGGTTCAACGAGAGCTTCGACCGCCAGGCGGGGTACCGCTCCACCTCCATGCTCGTCGTCCCCATCAAGGACACCCAGGGCGAGGTGCTGGGCGTGCTCCAGTTCATCAATCGCCTGGAGGGCGAGGAGGGGGAAGGGCGCTGCATCCCCTTCCGGGCCGTGGACGAGCAGCTGGCCCAGAGCCTGGCGGGCCAGGCCGGCGTCGCCATCAAGAACGCCAACCTCCGCAAGGACATCGAGGAACTCTTCGAGAAGTTCGTGGACGCCTCGGTGAAGGCCATCGAGCAACGGGACCCCGTGACCCGGGGCCATTCCGGCCGTGTGGCCGAGCTGACCGTGGGGCTGGCGGAAGCCGTCAACCGCACGGAAACGGGGGTCTTCGGGACGGTGCACTTCAACGACCGGCAGCTGCGGGAGCTGCGCTACGCCAGCCTCCTCCATGACTTCGGCAAGGTCGGGGTGCGTGAGCAGGTGCTGGTGAAGTCCAAGAAGCTCGAGGCCGACCGCCTGGAGATCCTGCTGCAGCGGCTGCGTCAGCGCCAGCAGGAGGAGATGCTCGCCGTGCTGCGCCAGGAGTGGGAGAAGGGGGCGGCCTTCGACCCCGCCCGCTGGCAGGCCTGGGAGGCCACCCATGGCGCCGAGGCCACGGAGCTCATGAACCTCCTCATCCGCAGCAACGAACCCACCGTCATGACCGGGGACGTGGAGGCCGGCCTGGGCCGCCTGGAAACCTTCACCTTCACCAATTGGCGCGGGGACGCCGCGGCGATCCTGGATCCCTCCGACCTGGAGCGCCTTAGCATCCGCCGGGGCAGCCTGTCGGATCTGGAGCGGCTGGAAATCGAGAGCCACGTCACCCACACCTACGAGTTCCTCAAGAAGATCCCCTGGACGGCCGACCTGGCCCTCATCCCCGACATCGCCTACGCCCACCACGAGCGCATGAACGGCAAGGGCTACCCCCGGGGCCTGTCCCGCGAGGACATCCCCCTGCAGAGCAAGGCCATGGCCATCACCGACATCTTCGACGCGCTCACCGCCCAGGACCGGCCGTACAAGTCGGCGGTGCCCCTGGACCGGAGCCTGGACATCCTCCGCCAGGACGCCGAGGGCGGGCACATCGACAACGATCTGCTGGACCTCTTCATCGGCGCGAAGGTCTACGAAAAGACCGTGAAACCTGGGAATTGAGACCATCCCGGTCGGGTTTTGGTCGCGGGAGGCGCCCCGGCTATGGCAAAATGGGGACTTGGAGTCCTCATGTCCGAAACCCCCCAGCGTCAGCCCAGGACCTTAGACGTCCTCGCCATCCAAGACCTTCTGCCCCACCGCTATCCCATCCTATTGGTGGACCGCATCCTCGATTTCGAACCCGGCCAGTGGATCCGCGGTCTCAAGAACGTCACGGTCGGCGACCAGATCTTCCTGGGCCATTTCCCCAAGCGCCCCGTCTTCCCGGGTGTCCTCATCGTCGAGGCCATGGCCCAGACCGGCGGCTGCCTGGTGCTCCAGACCACGGAGCACCACGAGGACAAGCTCATCTATTTCATGGCCATCGACAACGTCAAGTTCCGCAAGCCGGTGGTGCCCGGTGACCAGCTGATCATGGAAGTCAAGGTCCTCACCCTCAAGGGCAAGATCGCCAAGCTGCGCGGCGAGGCCTTCGTCGACGGCCAGAAGGTGGCCGAAGCCGAATTCATGTCCATGCTGGTCGATTCCGAGAAAAGCGAGGCCAAATGAGCGCCCAAGTCCATCCGTCCTCCGTCGTGAGCCCTGAAGCCGTCCTGGAGGACGGCGTCGTCGTCGGGCCGTTCTGCGTGATCGAGGGCAACGCCCGCATCGGCGCCCGGACCCTCCTGCGCAGCCACGTGGTCATCGGCCCCTTCACGGAGCTGGGCGAGGACAATGACGTCTATCCGCACTGCACGCTCGGCATGGGTCCCCAGGACCTCAAGTTCAAGGGCGCCCCCACCCGCCTGAAGATCGGCAACCGCAACGTCTTCCGGGAAGGGTGCACCATGCACCGCGGCACCGAGGGCGGCGGCGGCCTCACCACCGTGGGCGACGACAACTTCATCATGACGGGCTCCCATGTGGCCCATGACTGCCACGTGGGGAACAACTGCATCTTCGCCAACAGCGCCACCCTGGCCGGGCACGTGGAAGTGGGCAACTTCTGCAATATCGGGGCCTTCTCCGCGGTCCACCAGTTCTGCCGCGTGGGCAGCCACGCCTTCATGGGCGGCTTCACCGTCGCCACCATGGACGTGCTCCCCTACATGAAGACCGTGGGCGCCCGCGACACCAAGAGCTACGGCGTCAACACCATCGGTCTGCGCCGCAAGGGCTTCTCCGACGTCACCGTCGAGGGCCTGGTCAAGGCCCACCGCATCCTCTTCCACTCCGGGCTCCTGCGCGAGGAAGCCATGGCCAAGGTGGACCAGGAGCTGGGCGGCATCGCCGAAGTGGCCGAGCTCGTGGCCTTCATCCGCGCCTCCAAGCGGGGCATCCATCGTGGCTGAACCCCGCCGCACGGCAACGGTCGCCCTGGTCGGTCTGCCCAATTCGGGCAAATCGACCCTTCTCAACACCCTCGCCGGGGAGAAGCTGGCGGCCGTAAGCAGCATGCCCCAGACCACCCGGGGCCGCATCACCGGCATCGTGAACCGCAACCTCACCCAGCTCGCCTTCCTGGACACCCCGGGCGTGCACCTGGCCCGGCATGCCCTCAACCAGCGCATGCTGCACCACGTGGACATCGCCCTGTCCGAAGCCGACCTGCTGCTGTGGGTGGTGGACGCCTCGGGCTTCCTGGGCCCCGGCGAACGGGACCTGGCGAAGCGCCTCAAGCATGCCCGCCAGCCGGTGTACCTCATCCTGAACAAGATCGACCTGGTCTCCAAGGGCACCCTCCTGGAGAAGATCGCCGGCTACAAGGACCTCCTGGAATTCCGCGAGATCGTCCCCGTGGGCGCCAAGCTGGGCCTCAACCTGGACCCCCTCTGGAACCTCCTGGAACGGGACGCCCCCGTGGGGGAATGGACCTACGGCGACGAGACCTTCACGGACCAGACCGAGCGCTCCATGGCCTCGGAGTTCATCCGTGAGAAGGTCCTGCGCAAGACCCGCGAGGAAGTGCCCCACGGCGTCGCCGTGGCCATCCGCGTCTGGCTTGAGGCCGATGCCGAGGACTACCCCGAGGACGGCCCGGAAGGCGGCACCTACATCGAGGCGGAAATCCTCGTGGAGCGCGCCGGCCACCGGAAGATCCTCCTGGGCTCGGGCGGCGAGATGATCAAGGACATCCGCCAGAGCGCGCAGCGGGAGCTGAAGAAGCTGCTTCAGCGCCCGGTGCGGCTGGCCCTGCACATCAAGGTGGAGGAAGGCTGGCGGGACCGCCCCGACCAGCTGGACAAGCTCAGTCTTTAGAGCCTCTCAAGCTTCAGGATCGGGCGGGGCAGGCAGCAGTCGGGGTATTCCGGGAAGGTCCGGCTGACCCGCTTGTAGAGCAGGCCCCCCTGGTCCTTCTTGATGGACGCGGTGCTGCGCAGGGCATGGAGGCCCAGCTTGCCGATGCCCCGGGTGCGGATGCAGGTGCCGACCCGCTCGAACCCGTTCTGGGCGGCCACCAGGTCCATGAAGCCCGAGGACAGGGAGCAGACGTTGGAGGGGTCCTCCTTGCGGTACTCCCGGCTCTTCCAGAAGAGGAGCATGGGCCGGCTGTCCGTGAAGAAGTTGGCCGTGAAGGCCGCGTACTCGTTGGCCGCCTGGAAGACGTTGCTGGCCGCCAGGAGCGGATCGCTCAGGTGGTAGAGCACCCCGTAGCACAGGACGATGTCGAAGCGTTCCGCGGGCAGGTCGTAGACGTTGCCCCAGGTGAACTCGGCCTTGCTCTGGAAGTGGTCGTGGAGGAAGTCCCAGCCTTCGTGCTTGCCCTCCTGGGCCTCGAAATTGTCCAGGCCCAGCACCCGGGAGGCGCCCCGGTGCTCGGCCAGGAAGGACATGCCCCCGTCGTAGCAGCCGATGTCCAGCACCGTCTTGCCCTTGAAGGGGATCTCGTCCACCAGGTAGTGCCAGGGCTTGTCCGCGATGGGCGCGTCCCCGGGGGTGAGGGTGCCGTCCTTCAGGCGGACCCGGTGGAACCATTTGATCTCGTCGATCCGCTTGACCACGGAGTCCTCCTAGGGGGGGATGGTTGGGGTGGGGGTTGGGGTTGGGTGAACGTAAGGTGAATTCTCGTCATTATTGTTAAAAAAACAACAGATATTCAGATTGGCCAAGAAGAAGCATGCCGGAACGGTTCACCCCTTTCCGTCATCGGTCCACCCCAGTCTCGGATTTTTCCTGGAAATCGCACTAGAATAGATTCATCCGCATCGTTGTCCCACCGTTCCAGGAGCCTTGATGTCTTCCACTTCTCTTGCCCGCCTCGGGGCCGCCCTCCTCGTGGCCACCTGTTCCCTGCGGGCCGCCGCCCCGGGGGTCGACCCGAACCTCATGGACCGCTCCGTCTCGCCCGCGGTGGACTTCTACCGCTATGCCAACGGCGCCTTCGACAAGCAGCCCATCCCCGCCGACCGCTCCTCCAACGGCGTCAACCTGGAGATCGACGACCGGAATAGGGCCATCCTCCGCGACATCATCGAAACCTGCGCCAAGGACGACGCCGCCGCGCCGGGCACTCCCGCCCAGCGAATCCGGGACTTCTACCGCAGCGGCATGGACGAGGCCGCCATCGAGAAGGCGGGCGTCATGCCCCTGGATCCGCTCTTCCAGGTGGTGGCCGGCATCCGCGATCCCCGCACCCTGGCCCAGGCCCTGGGCCGCCTCCATGCCATGGGCGTGGGCGCGGGCTTCAGCTTCGGGGTGGAACAGGACCCCAAGGCCAGCCGCAGCCACCTGGCCAGCTTCGTGCAGGGCGGCCTGGGCCTTCCCGAACGCGAATTCTACTTCCGGGATGACGCGGTCACCCGCGACCAGCGCGCCGCCTACCAGGCCCACGTCGCCCGCATGCTGGAGCTGGCCGGCGCCAAGCCCGCCGCCGCCAAGGCCGCCGCGGCCAGGGTCCTGGCCCTGGAGACCCGCCTGGCCGAAGTGAGCCGCAAGCTGGTGGACCTCCGGGACCCCGAGAGGAACTACAACAAGCTGGACCGCAAGGCCCTGGCCGCCCTCACCCCCGGGTTCCCCTGGGAGGCCTTCCTGGCGGAAGTGGGCATGCCCGCCGGCGAGCGCTGGGTGGACGTGGGGCAGCCGGAATTCTTCAAGGGACTGGGCAAGCTGGCCAGGACCGTCCCCGTGAAGGACTGGCAGGCCTACCTCCGCTTCCACGTCCTGAGCACCTACGCCAACTACCTGGGCAAGGACCTGGACGCCGAGGACTTCGACTTCTACGGCCGCAAGCTCACCGGCACCCAGGTGCAGCGCGAGCGCTGGGAGCGTGTCCTGGGCATGGTGGACTACGGCATCGGCGAGGACCTGGGCCAGCTGTACGTGAAGCGCGCCTTCTCCCCCCAGGCCAAGGCCAAGGTCCAGGAGATCGTGAAGTTCCACCTGGAGGCCCTGCGCCAGAGCATCCAGCGCGCCACCTGGATGGGCGAAGCCACCAAGAAGCAGGCCTACCGCAAGCTGGAGACCCTGAACCCCAAGGTGGGCTACCCCGACGTGTGGCGGGACTACCGCCCCATGGGCATCAAGCCCCAGGTGTACGTGCTGAACGTCATGGCCGCCCGGGCCTTCGAGCACCGCCGCGCCATGGCCAAGCTGGGCCACCCCGTGGATCCGGGTGAATGGAACATGAGCCCCCAGACCAACAACGCCTACTACAACCCCTCCCTGAACGAGATCGTCCTGCCCGCCGGCATCCTCCAGCCGCCCTTCTTCGATGAGAAGGCCGACGACGCCAGCAACTACGGGCTCCTGTCCTCCACCATCGGCCATGAGCTCCTCCACGGCTTCGACGACCAGGGCAGCCTCTTCGATGCCGACGGCAACCTCCGCAACTGGTGGACCCCCGAGGACCGCAAGGCCTACGAGGCCCAGACCGACGCGGTGGTGCGCCAGTACGACGCCTACGAGCCGTTCCCCGGCATCCACATCCAGGGCCGCCAGACCCTGGGCGAGAACCTGGCCGACATCGGCGGCCTCAAGATCGCCTTCGAGGCCTGGAAGCTGGCCACCGCCGGCAAGCCCCAGCCCGACGTGGACGGCCTCACCGCCGAACAGCGGTTCTTCATCGGCTTCGCCCAGAGTTGGCGCACCAACATGCGCCCGGAACTGGAGCGCTACAAGGTCCAATCCGACGTACACTGCCCCGAGCGCTGGCGGGTGCTCGGCACCGTGTCCGCCCTGCCGGAATTCCAGCGGGTCTTCCAGATCCCCGCCTCATCCCGCAAGGCCACGGACGCCAGCTTCACCCTCTGGTAGGGAGCATGAATGAAGCGAACCCCTGACTCCACAATGAAATACATGGATTTCATCCAGCGGTTTCCCCGCCTTGGGGAAGCCTGGGACGCCATCCACAGGGAGGAGGCCCAGGGGCCCCTGGACGCCCGCACCATGCGCCTGGTCAAGGTGGCCGTGGCCATGGGGGCGTTCCGGGAGGGCGCGGTCCACTCCGCCGTGCGCAAGGCCCTCAAGGCCGGCGTCACCCGGGAGGAGCTGGAGCAGGTTGTGGCCCTGGGGGCCAGCACCCTGGGCATGCCCTCCTCGGTGGCTGTGTACACCTGGGTGCAGGACGTGCTGGACAAGGTCGACGCGTGACCGCGGCCGCCGGCATGCTCCTGCTCACGGGCGGGCGGGGGCGGCGTTTCGGCGGTCCCAAGCATGGCCAGCCCCATCCCCGGGGCGGCACCTGGGGCGGCCACCTGGTGGCGGTCTTCCGGTCCGTGTTCCCCGAGGGACCGGTGGAACTCCTGGGCGAGCCGCTGCCCGAACATCCCGGACTGCCCGTCACGGCCGATGACGGGGCGGGCCCCGCCGCCGCCCTGGTGGCCTGGGCACGCGTGGAACGCCCCCAGCCGCGCCGTTGGTGGTTGGTGGCCTGCGATCAGGTGCGGTGGACCCGCGAGGCCTTGGCCGCCTGGCACGCCGAAGCCGAACGGTGCGACCCCGGGGCCGAGCGGTGGGTCATGGCCCGGGTGGACGACCATACGCAGTATCTGGGGGGCTTCCTGCCGGGCCAGCGGGTGCGGGACCTGGCCTCCCTCCCGGGCGGCAGCCTGCGGGACCTCACCCGGGCGTTGCCCTGCGAACTGCTGACCTGGCCCCACGAATGCTGGCAGGACGTGGATACCCCCGAGGCCCTGGAGGCCTGGCTGGGGTCCCGGAACACCCGGCCCTGACTACTTGGCCTCGGGCTTGAGGTGCAGGATGGTGAGCGTGTAGGCCTCGCCCAGGGCGGAGGTCTCCGAGGTGTCCACCACGAAGAAGACCGTGACCGCCTCCTGCTTGGGGTTGATGTACGAGGCCTCGGGGTTCCCCGTGTGGATGCGGTTCTGCAGCATGCCGCGCTCGATCAGGCCCATGCGGTTCACGCAGCGCACCACGAACCACGCCTCATGGTCGCCCCGGAGCCGGGCGTGCACCTTCTCCCCGGGAGCCACCTCCACCCGGTAGGCCTGCCAGCCCGCCTGGGAATTGACCATGTGGGCGATTTCCGTATCGCCCGCGGGCACCGCCAGGGCAGGCACGAAGCCGCCTCGCCGGGCCGAGCGGCGGATTCCCAGCTCCATGCCGGAATTGCCGATGGGACCCACCAGGTCGGGGAGATTCTCCCGCGTGGCCACGGGACCCGGCACGGAGGGAAGGTCCTTTCCCAGGACCTTGGCGGGGGCGGGGGCCTGGGCGTACACCAGGCTGGAAATAACGGAAACCAGGATGAAAGATTTCATGGCGTTTCCTCCTGACAGCTTACATGGTCCTCCCTGGACCGCCCGCAGGCAAGGCTGGACTGGTCAGGGACCCCCCGTCCCTCTAAACTGGAAACTCCATCCTTCGAGGTGCCATTGAGCGGACAACCCACCGATCTCGCCGATCTGGAACGACCCATCCTCGATCTCGAGGCCCAGATCCGCGCCCTGGAGATGGACCCGGGCAAGACCAAGGAGCGGGACCGCCTCCGGAAGAAGGTGGACAAGCTCAAGGCCGAGGTCTTCGCCTCCATCACCGACTGGCAGCGCACCCAGCTGGCCCGGCACCCGCGCCGGCCCTACACCCTGGACTACATCGAACGCATCTGCGACCGGTTCGAGGAGATCCACGGGGACCGAAACTTCGCGGACGACGCCGCCATCGTGGGCGGCATGGGCTGGATCGGCGGCGAACCCGTCATGGTCATCGGCCAGCAGAAGGGCCGCGACACCAAGCAGAAGATCATCCGCAACTTCGGCATGCCCCGGCCGGAGGGATATCGCAAGGCGCGGCGCCTGTTCGACCTGGCGGCCCGCTTCCAGCGGCCGGTCATCACCTTCATCGACACCCCCGGCGCCTACCCCGGCATCGGGGCCGAGGAGCGGGGCCAGGCCGAGGCCATCGCCGTGAACCTGGAGGTGATGGCCTCCCTGCCGGTGCCGGTGGTGGCGGTGGTGATCGGCGAGGGCGGCTCCGGCGGCGCGCTGGCCCTCGGCGTGGCCAACCGCGTGCTGATGCTGGAGTACTCGATCTACTCGGTCATCTCGCCGGAGAGCTGCAGCGCCATCCTCTACCGCGACGCGGGCAAGGCGCAGAAGACGGCCGAGGCGCTGCGGCTCACCGCCCGCGATCTGCTCGGCTTCGGCATCACCGACGAGGTGATCCCGGAGGCCCCCGGCGGCGCCCACCGCGACCCGGCGCTGACCGCGCGCAGCGTGGGCGCGGCCCTCCTCCGCCAGGCTGCGGCGGATGGCGCCGGACGCGCTGGTGGAGGACCGCTACCGCCGGTTCAGGGCCATGGGCGCCTTCGGCGAGGAGCACTGAGCCGGGGCGTCGCTGGCGGCGCGCCGGCCCGGGCGCATCGCCGCCCTGGGGCGGTCAAGCCCCGTGCACAGACGACGCAGGGACCCGAGGCTGTCGCCAGGGCCGGGGAGAGCGGGGTATAACGGCCCGGTCATGGCACTCGTCCCCCCCAACGTCGCGTCCCTCCAGCCCTACATCCCCGGCAAGCCGATCGAGGAGGTCGAGCGCGAGTACGGTGTGACCGGGGTGGCCAAGCTGGCCTCCAACGAGAACCCGCTGGGCCCGTCGCCCAGGGCGGTGGAGGCCGGGCGGGCGGCGCTGGCCCAGGTGAACCTCTACCCGGACGGCGCGGCCTTCGCGCTCAAGAACGCGCTGGCGGAGCGGTACCAGGTGACGCCGGCCGAGGTGGTGATCGGCAACGGCTCCAACGAGCTGATCGAGCTGCTGGTCCGGACCTTCGTGCTGGACGGCGAGGAGGTGCTGGCCTCCGCCCAGAGCTTCGTCGCCTACAAGCTGGCGGCCGGCGCCCAGGGGCGGACGTTCATGGAGGCGCCCATGAAGGCGCGCTTCCACTACGACCTGGACGCCCTGAGGAAGCTGCTCACCCGCAAGACCAAGCTGATCTTCCTGGCCAACCCGGACAACCCGACCGGCACCTGGTTCACCGAGAAGGACCTGCTGCCCTTCCTGGACGCCGCCCCCAAGGACACGCTGGTGGTGCTGGACGAGGCCTACTGCGAGTTCGTGGACGCGCCCGGCTACCAGGACTCGCTG
>DBME01000357.1:14250-15133 GCA_002298155.1 Holophagaceae bacterium UBA706
GCGGCGGTCGCCGCCCTCTCCGACGCCGAGCACCTGGCGAAGAGCCGGGCGCTGGTGCTGGAGCAGCGGCCGGTGCTGGCCGCCGGGCTGGCCGAGCTGGGGGCGACGGTGGTCCCCTCGCAGGGCAACTTCCTGCTGGCCGACTTCCCCAGCCGCCCGGCCAAGGCGCTCTTCGAGGACCTGCTCCGCGAGGGCGTGGTGGTCCGGCCGATGGCCGGCTACGGCTTCCCCAACGCGCAGCGGATCACGGTCGGCCTGCCGCGGGAGAACGAGAAGTGCCTGGCCGCCCTGAGGAAGGTGCTCGCCCGGTGACCGGGAGCCGGCCGTTCATCGTCGCGGTCGACGGCCCCGCCGGCGCCGGAAAGTCGAGCGCCTCGCGGATGCTGGCGGCGCGGCTCGGCTTCGCCATGGTGGACACGGGCGCCATCTACCGCTCGGTGGCGCTGGCGGCGCGGCGGGCCGGCGTGGCCTACGACGACGACGAGGCGCTGGAGGCGCTCCTCCCCGGGGTCCGCATCCGCTTCGCGCCGCCGGCGCGCGCCGGCGAGGCGCAGCGGGTCTTCCTGGGGGAGGAGGACGTCTCGGCCGAGATCCGGACTCCTCCCATCTCCATGGGGGCCAGCGCCGTGTCGGCCCGGCCGGTGGTCCGGGCCGGCTTGCTGGACCTGCAGNNCGAGAACCGGGGCGCGGTGCTGGAGGGGCGGGACATCGGCACGGTGGTCTTCCCCGACGCCGAGGCCAAGTTCTTCCTCACCGCCAGCGACGAGGAGCGGGCCCGCCGCCGCCACGCCGAGCTGCGCGCCAAGGGGGAGCAGGTCGAGCTCGCGCAGGTGCTGGCCGAGCAGCGGCAGCGGGACCGGGACGACTCGCAGCGGGCGGTGGC
>DBME01000358.1 GCA_002298155.1 Holophagaceae bacterium UBA706
TCGACCGTCATGTCGAGCACGTCGGCGATCGACTTGCCCTTGAAGGTGACTTCCAGGGTCTCGCGGTTGTAGCGCTTGCCCTTGCACTGCTCGCAGGTGACGTAGATGTCCGGCAGGAAATGCATCTCGATCTTGAGGACGCCGTCGCCTTCGCACTTCTCGCACCGGCCGCCCTTGACGTTGAAGCTGAAACGCCCGGGCGTGTACCCGCGCGCCTTGCTTTCGGGCAGCTGGGAATAGAGCTCCCGCAGGGGCGTGAAGAGGCCGGTATAGGTGGCCGGGTTGCTGCGGGGGGTGCGGCCGATGGGCGCCTGGTCGATGTCGATGACCTTGTCCACGTGTTCCAGGCCCTTGATGGCCTTGTGCTTGCCCACCACGTGCACGCCCTGGTGGAGCTGGTTGGCCAGGGCCTTGTAGAGGATCTCGTTCACCAGGGTGCTCTTCCCGCTGCCGGAGACACCGGTGACGCACGTGAAAAGGCCGATGGGGAAGGAGGCGTCCACCTTGCGGAGGTTGTTCTCCTGGGCGCCGAGCACCTGGATGGCGCCGCGGGTGGCCTTGCGGCGCTTGCGGGGCACGGGGATGCTCTCCTTGCCGCTGAGGAAGTGCCCGGTGATGGATTCGGGGCTGCGGCTGATCTCCTCGGGGGTGCCCTGGGCCACCACGTAGCCCCCGTGCTCCCCGGCGCCCGGCCCCAGGTCCACCACGTGGTCCGCGGCCAGGATCGTATCCAGGTCGTGCTCGACCACCAGGACGGTGTTGCCCAGGTCCCGCATCTCCTTGAGGGTGTGCAGGAGCTTCTGGTTGTCCCGCTGGTGCAGGCCGATGCTGGGCTCGTCCAGGACATACATCACGCCCTGGAGCTTGGAGCCGATCTGGGTGGCCAGGCGGATGCGCTGGCCCTCGCCGCCGCTGAGGGTGGCCGCGGACCGGTCCAGGGTGAGGTAGCCCAGGCCCACATCATCCAGGAAGCCCAGGCGCTCGTTGATCTCCTTGAGGACCTTGCCGGCGATGATGGCGTCCTTGCCCTGGAGCTCGAGCCCCTCGAACCAGGCGCGGGCGTCACGCACGCTCAGGGCGCTCACGGCGGCGATGTGCAGGCCGCCCACGAACACCGAGAGGATCTCGGGCTTGAGGCGCGTGCCCTCGCAGGACTCGCAGGGCGTGACGCGCATGGACTCCTCCATCTCGGCGCGCATCTCCTCGCTGGAGGTCTCCCGGTACCGGCGTTCGAGGTTGCCCACCACCCCTTCGAAGTTGTGCATGAACTCGTAGCGGTTGCCCTTGTTCTGGTAGACGAACTTCATCTTCCGGTCCAGGCCGTGGAGGAGCACCCGGCGCACGTCGGCGGGCAGCTTCTTCCAGGGCGTGTCCAGGCGGAAGCCCAGGGCCTTGGACAGCTGGGTCAGGAACTGGGCGCGCCAGCCGTCCTCGCCGGCGGATTTCCAGCCGCTGGCCTGGATGCAGCCCTGGCTCAGGCTCAGGTCGGGGTTGGGGACGATGAGTTCCTCGGCGAACTGGCGCTTGAAGCCCAGGCCGTCGCAGGTGGGGCAGGCGCCGAAGGGGGAGTTGAAGGAGAAGGAGCGGGGCTCCAGGTCCGGCAGGCCGACGCCGAAGCGCTGGCACTTGGCGTTGTTGCAGGCCAGCTTGGAGGAGAGGAGCTGCTCGCGGCCGTCCAGGTCCACCAGGGCGGAGCCTTCGGCCAGGTTGCAGGCGATCTCCAGGCTGTCGGCGAGGCGCGAGCTGATGCCCGGGGCGTTCTTGAGGCGGTCGATGACCACCTCGATGGTGTGCTTCTTCTGCTTGTCCAGGTCGGGGATGCCGTCCGTGAGGTCCAGCATGGTGCCGTTGACCCGGGCCCGGATGTAGCCGCGCTTCATGAGGTCGGCCAGGAGCTTCTTGTACTCGCCCTTGCGGGCGCGCACCACGGGGGCGAGGATCTGCAGCTTGGCGCCCTCGGGCTGGGCCATGATCTGGTCCGCCATCTCCTGGATGGTCTGGCTGGCGATGGGAAGGCCGCAGGCCATGCATACGGGGCGCCCCACCCGGGCGAACAGGAGGCGCAGGTAGTCGTAGATCTCCGTGACGGTGGCCACCGTGGACCGGGGATTCCGGCTGGTGGTCTTCTGCTCGATGGAGATGGCGGGGGACAGCCCCTCGATGCTGTCCACGTCGGGCTTCTCCATCTGGTCCAGGAACTGGCGGGCGTAGGCGGAGAGGCTCTCCACGTAGCGCCGCTGGCCTTCGGCGTAGAGCGTGTCGAAGGCCAGGCTCGACTTGCCGCTGCCGGACAGGCCGGTGATGACCACCAGCTGGTTCCGGGGAAGGGTCAGGTCCACGTTCTTGAGGTTGTGCTCCCGGGCCCCTTTGATGTTGATGCTGTCCATCCTCACCTCGTCCCTGGATTTTACGCCAAAATTTCGTTTTCAAAAGTCCATGCCGAATATTTCTTTCCCTAGAATGGAGGCATGCACGCACTGGAAATGAGCGCCCTCCTGCACAGGGCCCTGGAGTCGAGGGTGGAGTATCTCATGGGGCTGCTGGCCGTGCCGGGGTGGCAGGGGGAAACCGAACCCCTCCATCAGGTGCGGGTGGCCTCCCGGCGGGTGCGGAGCGTCATGGACCTGGTCCGGCCCGAGCTGTACCCGGGCTTCAAGCGCATGAACCGCAGGCTCCGCCGCCTCACCCGCGCCCTGGGGTCCACCCGGGAGCTGGACGTCCACGTCATCTACCTGGAGGAGCTCCGGGGCAAGGTGCCGGGGATGGCCACGGGCGCGGCCCTGGAGCACGCCCTGGAAGTCCTGGAGTCCCACCGCGCCAGGGCCCGCCGCGCCATGGGGCGCCGGCTGACCGGGACCGGCCTGAAACGCCTCCCGGATCTCCTGGAGGTCCCCAGCTTTCCCGACCCCTTCGTTCCCGGGGACCTGGCCTCGGACGTGTGGGCCAGCCTGGAGCCGCCCCTGGAATGCGCCCTGTCCCCCATCCCGGGCCTCCTGGACCGCGAGGACGTCGCCGCGCTGCACAACCTCCGCATCCGCGTGAAACGCCTCCGCTACACCCTCGAGGTGCTGGGCGAGGCCTTCCCCGTCCCGCCCGGGGTCCAGCTGGCCCAGCTGAAGGAGCTCCAGACAGCCCTGGGGGGCCACCACGACCTGGCGACTCTGGAGGCCCTCCTCCAGGACCGCTACCGGGGTCTGCTCGACCGGGAGCGCAAGACCCTGGCCTCCGGCACCCTCGAGGTCCTGGCCTACGTGAGCGAATCGCGGCTGGCGGCCTTCGAGCGGTTCCGTTCGGCGGCCCTGGCCATGCCCTCGGGGGCCTTCCGGGCCTCCCTCCGTGAAGGCCTGGGGCTGCCGCTGGAGGATCCGTCATGAGGTACGTCCCCCTGGGCTGGTTCGTCAGCCTCCACGCGAAGCTGTTCACCGTGACGGCCCTGGTCACCAGCCTCCTCACCATCGCGGTGGCCTATTCCATCACCCGCAACAGCCGGCGGGAGATCGAGAACTACACCAAGAACCTCGCCTACGAGACCTCCCTGGTGGTGGAGACGGAGATCCTCCAGCGGTGGGACAAGGATTTCCACGACTTCAAGGACCCCCGCAAGATCGAGGAGCTGCTGGAAAGCCTGGCGGGACCCGACCGGAGCATCTTCCAGATCGACGTGTTCAAGCGGGAGGGCGTCGACGACGTGGCCCTGGTCACCTCCTCCGCCGAGGACAGCTCGGTCACCTTCGGCAAGGAGATCGGCAGCCACATGAAGGGCAACCCCCAGGCGGAGCTGGTGGACCTGAACACGGGAACCCGCGCCTGGAAGTTCTACCTGCCCATCCGGAACCCCAAGTCGGTCAAGCCCAACTCGCCGCCCCTGCCCCCCCTGGGCCTCATCCGCACCTACTGCGACCTGGAGCACTGGGAGACGGTGTGGGACCACAACCTGCGCAACACCTATATCCGCCTCCCCTTCGTGCTGCTGGGCGAGTTCATCCTGCTATGGGTGATCCTGGCCACGGTGGTGACCGAGCCGATCCGGAGCATCACGGACGCCATGAGCCGCCTGGAGAAGGGCGACCCGACGGCCCGCACCGACGTGCGCAGCAGCGACGAGCTGGGCATCATCGCCAACCGCTTCAACCTCATGGCCGCCCAGTTGGAGCGAGCCACCTTCGAACGGGAATCCCTCATCGAGGAGATCCGGAGCCTCAACACGGGGCTCCAGACCCGCATCCAGGAGGCCCTTTCGGCGCTTCAGGCCAAGAACCAGGAACTGGAGGCGCTCATGGAGGGCAACTCCCTGCTCCGGGAGGAGCTGGGCCAGCAGGAACGGCTGGCCGTGGCCGGCCAGCTCACGGCGGCCTTCGCCCACGAGGTGGGCACGCCCCTCAACCTGGTGAACAGCCACCTCCAGCTGCTGGAGGGACAGAGCGACCTGCAGGACAAGACCCGGGAGCGCCTGGCCGTCATCCGCGCCCAGATCGAGCGTGTGGGGGACATCGTGCGGCGCATGATGACCGTCACGCGGCGGCCCCGCCTCCAGCTGGAGGCGGTCCCCCTGGCCCCCCTGGTGGCGGATCTGCAACGGCTGTGGAGCCCCACCCTGGCGGCCCACGGGGTCACCTTCGACCTGGAGGCCCCGGACCCCTGCGTCCTGCACGTGGACCGCAAGCAGATGGAACAGCTCTTCATCAACCTGGTGAACAATTCCGTCGACGCCATGCCCAACGGGGGGCACCTGCGCCTCACGGCGGAGGCCGACCCGGAGGGGAAGCGCTGGCTCGTGAGCCTCGCGGACGACGGGCTCGGCATCCCCGCCGAGGTCCTGCCCAAGGTGTTCCGGCCCATGTTCACCACCAAGCCCGACGGCAAGGGCACCGGCCTTGGCCTGGCCATCTGCCGCGAGATCGTCAGGGCCCATGGGGGAGAGATCCGCATCGAGAGCGTGGAGGGGGAGGGCACGACGATGCGCTTCCATCTGCCAGCCATGGCATAATGGGGACATGGACAAAATCCGGAAAGCCGTCATCCCCGTCGCCGGTCTCGGCACGCGCTTCCTGCCGGCCACCAAGGCCCAGCCGAAGGAGATGCTGCCCCTGGTGGACAAGCCGGTGATCCAGCATGTGGTCGAAGAGGCCATCCACGCGGGGATCGAGAACATCGTCCTGGTGACGGGCCGCGGGAAACAGGCCATCGAGAACCACTTCGACGTGGCCTACGAGCTGGAGGAGACCCTGGACCGGCGCGGCCGGACCGAGGACCTCAGGCTCGTGCAGGAGATCACCCACCTGGGCCAGTTCTCCTACGTGCGCCAGGGCGAGCCCCTGGGGCTGGGCCACGCGGTGCTCTGCGCCCGGCACGCGGTGGGCGAGATGCCCTTCGCCCTGCTCCTGGGCGATGACGTCTTCGACGAGGCCGACCCCGCCCTGGGGGCGCTGATCGCCGCCTACGAGGCCACGGGCAAGTCCGTGGTGGGCGTGCAGGAGGTGCCCGAGAGCCATGTGTCCCGCTACGGCATCGTGAACCCCGCCGCGTCGGGGTCCGCCACCTGGTGGGACGTGACCCGCATCGTGGAGAAGCCCGCCCCCGCCGTCGCCCCCAGCCGCTGGGCCGTGGTCGGGCGCTACGTCCTGCTGCCCGAGGTCTTCGCCCATCTGGCGATCCTGAAGCCCGGCGTGGGCGGGGAATACCAGCTCACGGACGCGCTCATGGAAATGGCGGCGGAAGGCCGCCTCGTGGCCGCGCCCATCCCGGCCCGGCGCTTCGACACGGGCGACAAGCTGGACTACCTGAAGGCCAATGTTGAGTTCGCCCTCAAGCGCGAGGACCTTCGCGCGCCCTTCCAGGCCTACCTCGAAGGACTGGTCAAAAAGTTCTAGCCCTCCGTCCTTCCGGTGGGGAGGGGCTGCTGATGGCGTCCCTTTTCGAGGAGCAGGTGCAGGAGGGTCACGGCGGCCGGGGTGATGCCGGGGATGCGCGAGGCTTGGCCCAGGGTTTCCGGGCGGTGGCGCTGGAGCTTCTCCTTCACCTCGTTGCTCAGGCCCGGCAGGTGCTCAACCCGGAAATCCACGGGGATGCGCACGTGGTCCCAGGCGCGCTGGCCTTCCAGGAGACGGGTCTCCCGCTCGTGGAAATCGCGGTAGCGCACCTCGAAGAGGAGGATGTCCCGCTCCCAGGCCGGATCCCAGCCTTCCTGGGGAGAATTCCAGCCTTCCAGGAGGGCCAGGGCGTCGTCGGCCAGTTCGGGGGTCATCTGCTGGCGCTTGAGGAGGTCGGCCAGGGTCATGCCCGAGGCCAGGGTGAGGCCGGCCTGGGCGGCGATGGGGCCAAAGGGGGAGGTGGGGGCCACCCAGGCCTCCGCGCACTGCCCCCGGAGGCGCTCCCGGCGTTCGAGACGGGCTTCCACGCCGCCCAGTTCCGCAGCGGTGAGGGCCCCCACGTCCCGGGCCACGGAGAGGAGGCGGGCATCGGCCAGGTCGCAGGCCAGGGCGAGGCGGTGCTCGGCCCGGGCCGTGAGCATGCGGTAGGGTTCGTCGGTGCCCTTGGTGACCAGGTCGTCAACCATCACGCCGATGTAGGCCTGGTCGCGGCCCAGCACAAGGGGCTCCTGGCCGCGCAGCCAGCGCACGGCGTTCACGCCCGCCATGAGGCCCTGGCCCGCGGCCTCCTCGTAGCCGGTGGTGCCGTTGATCTGGCCGGCGAACCAGACGCCTTCCACGCCCGCCACCTGCAGGCCCCGGGTGAGCTGGAGGGGGTCGAAGCTGTCGTACTCGATGGCGTAGCCCGGGCGGAGGATCTCGGCCCGCTCGAAGCCGGGGAGGCTCTGCACCATGCGCACCTGCACGTCCACGGGCATGGAGGTGGACAGGCCCGCCAGGTAGATCTCCTGGGTCTCCAGGGAATCCGGTTCCACGAAGATCTGGTGGCTGGTCTTGTCCGGGAACTTCACGAACTTGTCCTCGATGGACGGGCAGTACCGCGGTCCGACGCCCTCCACGTGGCCGCCGTACATGGAGGACCGGCCCAGGTTCTCCCGCACCGCCCGTTCCGTGCCGGGGGTGGTGTGCACGATGTGGCAGGGGACCTGGGGCTGGTGGATGCCCCCGCCGAAGAAGCTGAAGGGCCGGGGCACGGGGTCGCCCCACTGCACCTCGAGGCGCGTGAAATCGATGGTGGCGCGGTTCACCCGGGGGCTGGTGCCGGTCTTGAGGCGGCGGCAGCGCAGGCCCAGGCTCCGCAGCTGCTGGGCCAAGTGGGTGGACGGGGGTTCCCCGGCCCTGCCGGAATCCAGCTTGCGCTCGCCGATGAGGACCTTGCCGTTGAGGAAGGTCCCCGAGGTGATCACCACGGCGTCACAGGGCAGGAAGGACCCGTCCACCAGCTCCACGCCGCGCAGGGCGCCATCCCATTTCAGCTCCGCCGCCATGCCCTGGACCAGGCGCAGGCCGGGGATGTTCTCCAGGTGGTTCCGGGCGGCGATGCGGTAGCGCACCCGGTCCGCCTGGGCGCGGGGTCCCCGCACGGCGACGCCGCGGCTGGCGTTGAGGATGCGGAAGTGGATGCCGGTGGCGTCCGTGAGGCGACCCATGGCGCCGCCCAGGGCATCCAGCTCGCGCACCATGTGGCCCTTGCCCACGCCACCGATGCTGGGGTTGCAGCTCATCTGGCCGATCTGGTCCAGGTTCATGGTCAGGAGGGTGGTGGCCATGCCCATGCGGGCGGCGATGTTCGCCGCCTCGATGCCCGCATGCCCACCCCCGATGACGATCAGATGCATGAATGCCCCGTGACCGTCAGTCTATCAGCCGTGGGTGACCTCCTCGGCGGCCTCCTCGGCCTTGCCGCACAGGTCGCTGCTCATGCGGCCCACTCGCTCGCGCACACGGTTGCCCATGTCCTTGAGGTCGGCCCGGAGTTCCGAGCCTTTCTTGGGTGTGGTCAGCGCCACCACCACGGCCCCCACGGCGGCGCCGAGCAGGAAGAACATCAGGCTGGTGCCCACGGTCTCTCTGGAATCACTCATCGTTTTTCTCCTTGTCCGGTGCGGCGGCACGGGGCCGCCTGATGAAATCTAGGCCGAATTTCAGGGCTGTCACGATGACATCCATCCACAACGAGGGGCCCCGGTCCAGGGAGGCGGTGACCGTGCGCAGGAGTGAGGTGGCCATGGAGCCCGCCGTGGCTGGGAATTCCAGGCCCTTTTCCACCAGGGTGGCGATGCGGTCCACCTGGAGCCGCGCCTCGTGCACGTCCTGGGAGATCTGGCGGAGGTCCTGCCGGGCGCTCTCCGCCAGGGCCTCCGCAGCCCGGGCGGTCCGACGCATCTGGATGAGCAGGGGCACCAGGGCCGCGCCTACCGCGACGAGCACCAGGGCGAGGGTGATCTGAAGTACGAGCGTCATGGATTCCTCCCTAAGCCCCTCCAATGTATGCAGGCTCCCTGGTGGGCGCCACGCGGGGCTGAAATTAGCTTGGCCGCCCCGGGCGGGTTTGGTGGGAGAATTAGCACATGAGACAGAGAATGAATCCCGAGGAGCGCCGGGAGCGCAGGCGAAGGGTCGTGGCCCGGTCGAAATTCGCCCTGCCGTCGGCGGTGACCCTTTTGTCCGTCCTGTGCGGCTTTTCCAGCGTCGTCATGTCCATCAATGCGGCGGGAGGCGCTTCGGGCGTCTACTTCCTCTGGGCCTCGGGCCTGCTCCTGGCGGCCGGGGTGTTCGACGGGCTGGACGGACGCATTGCCCGGGCCACCAACACGGCCACCGAGTTCGGGGTCCAGCTGGATTCCCTGGCCGACGTGCTGAGCTTCGGCATGGCGCCGGCCATCCTCGCCTACCGCTACGGGTTCTTCACCCTGGGCCTGACGGATCCGCAGCTGCGGGCCGTGGGCTGGGGGGCCTCCTTCTTCTTCGTGGCCTGCGGGGCCTTGCGCCTGGCCAGGTTCAACGTCCAGGTGGGCAGCGTGGATTCCCGGTTCTTCGTGGGCATGCCCATCCCTGCGGGCGCGGCCTGCATCGCGGCCATCATCCTGTGCTGGCCCGAGTCCCCCACCCATCCCGGCGTCGCCTACCTGTTCGCGGCCGAGCTCTTCCTGGTGGGTCTGCTCATGGTCTCCACGGTGCGCTTCCCGAGCTTCAAGAAGAAGTCCGCCAGTCCCCACTCCGGCCGGCGCACGACCCTCATGGTGGTGCTGGTGCTGGCCATGATCCCCATCCTGCGGGAACGTTTCTTCGTGGTGTTCTTCGCCGCCTACATCCTCGTATCCCTGGTCATGAACCTGGGATGGCGCCTGGGCTGGCGAGGGGTGGAACCCCCCGCCAAGGAGACGCGCAGAACGAAGGAACCTGAGCCGGCCGAGGAATAGCGGTTATTTTTTACGGGTTTTCCGGGACTTCGCTTCGGCGGGCACCGGCAGGCCGCCCACGACCTTGGTTCCGTCGCTGAGGATGAGGTTCCATCCCAGGCGGTCACCCTTGTGGAGGCCCAGGCGCTTGATGGTGCCCACGGGGAACTCCACGAAGTGTCGGGACAGCACGGCACCGCCATAGGTGGGGCAGTCGTCGCCCCGCATGGGGGAGCAGGGCGGGGCCTTCTCCACGGTCTCCACGATGGTCCCGTCTTCCTTCACCCAAACCACGTCCAGGGAGATGAGGCAGTTCTGCATCCAGATGCTGCGGTTGCCATCCTCGGCGTAGATGAAGATCATGCAGCGGTCGCTGGCCAGGGACTGGCGGTGCATGAGGCCCAGCTTCTGCTCCTGGGGCGTGCGGGCGACTTCGGCCAGGAAGCGCTGGCCCTTGGCCACGACGGCGCCCCCGTCGGGGGTGACCGGGGCGGCGGCCAGGGCAAGGCTGAGGAACATGGGGATCATGGGAGCTCCGGTTTCCGTTGATGTTACTTGCAGCTAGTTGAACCAGTCCAGGACGCGTGCGACGTCCGGCTCCTCGTGCCACCCGTGGAAGGCCACCCGCAGGTATCCTTCCCGTACGGACGTGTAAACGCCCCGTCGCATGCCCTTGGCCATGAGGGCCTGGAGCCCCTCGGGCCCCCGGCCGCCATGGTGGAGGGCCAGGATGGATCCCAGGCGGTCCGCTTCCAGGAGGGCTTTCAGGCGTGCGGCTTCCTCCGACCAGGCGGGGATCCTCGAGAGGCCGGCCAGGAAGCGCTCCTGGAGGAACCGGATGTGCCCGGCGATGGCCGGGATGCCGGCATCGTTGAGGGTCCGGAAGGATTCCAGGGCCCCGGCGCAGGAAAGGGTATTGTAGGTCCCGGGTTCCATCCGCCGGCCATCAAGGAGCCAGGCGCGCTGGTGGTCGGTGGAGGCGCGGTCGAAGACCATTCCGTCTTCCACGGAAAGCCAGGAACCGAAGGGGATCAGGTCCCTGCGGAAGGCGGGCGCGGTCCACAGGAAACCCTGGCCCTGGGGGCCCAGGAGCCCCTTGTGCCCTCCGGTGGAGAACGCGCTGGCCCCCTCCAGGTCGGGCACGGCCGTGCCGGCCCCCTGGATGCCGTCCACCACCAGGTGGACGCCCCGGTCCCGGCAGGCCCGGCCCAGGCGGGCCAGGTCAAGCTTGAGGCCGTCCTGGAAACGCACCCAGGACACGGTGAGGATGCGGGTGGCATGGCCCAGGGTCTCCAGGATCCGGGCTTCCGGGTCATCGGCGGCGGTGGGGGGGGTGGATTCCCAGGCCTGGGCGCCGGCCCGGTGCCCGGTCCAGAGGGGCGTCTCCCGGAACCGGACGCCCCGGGCCTCCAGGGCCTTCCAGGGCCAGATGTTGGTGGGGAACTCACCCAGGGGCGCCACCACCTCGTCGCCCCGGCTCCACCGGAACCCCTGGGCCACGGTCACCAGGCCGGCGGAGGTGGAGGGGACCAGGGTGATGTCCTCCGCTTCGCCCCCCACCAAGCGCGCGGCCTGGGCCCGGAGGGCCTCCGGGATGCCCAGGCTGTCCTCCTGCCAACCCAGCTCCCAGGGCCACAGTTCCTTGTGCAGGTAGGCGCGGATGGTGCGGACGACCGACCTGGGCACCGGCCCGTCTGCGCAGTGCATGAGCCAGAGGTGGTCGGAATCCAGGTGGAAGAGGGCGGGGTTGAGGGGAGGAAGGGTCACGGCCGGTCGGTATCCAGGAGGGCCTTGATGGAATTGGGGTAGAGCTCCTCCACCATGCGCTTCACGGCGTGGGCGTACTGCTGGATCTCCCACTGGGCGTGGCTGTCGGTGCGCAGGCGGATGAAGTGGGCGGCGGCCTGGAGGCTCACGGTCCAGTAGACTTCGGAATAGAGGCCCAGGGGGAGGACGCAGCGGGCCTGTTCCCGGCAGACCCCCAGGGCGATGAGGGACTTGTACTGGGCCACGGCGTTACGGCAGGCGGCCAGGAAGACCTCCTTCGCCTGCTCGCCATCCAGGCCGTCGATCTGGCCCTCGGACCCCTGCTTGTTGACCTTGGCCTGGCGGCGGAAGGTCCCGGGCACGAAGAACTCGTCCTCGGGAAATTCCACGTAGCGGCCGCTGATCTCGTTGAACTCGCTGGCGATCCGGTGCTTCATCCACTGCCTGAACACGAAGATGGGCGCCTTCACGTGGAAGGTCAGGGCCGTGTGCCGGAAGGGGGAGGTATGGTCGTGCTCCGCCAGGTAGGAGATGAGCTTGCCGTCGGCGTCGTCGAAGGTCTCCTTGCGCTTCCCGAAGGACACCCGGGCGGCGTTCACCACGCTGAGATCCGATCCCATGTGGTCAACCAGCTTCACGAATCCTCGGTCCAGCACGGCCAGTTCGGTCAGGGGCATAGAGACTCCATGCCCCGCATTGTAACCCGGGACATAGCCGACTTCCGGTGCCCGGCTCAACCTGCGATGATGGAAATGCTTGGCAGGCAGCCCAAGGCCCCGGGTCCGTCCCCGGACGGCGCCCCGGGGCCCCTGGTGCCCCGCCCCCCTTTTCCGGAGCAACTTATGAAATTTTTCATCGATACCGCCAACATCAGCGAGATCAAACGCATCAATGAGTGGGGCATCCTGGACGGCGTCACGACCAATCCCAGCCTCATCGCCAAGGAATCCGGCAAGCCCTTCGAAGCGATCATCGAGGAGATCTGCGCCATCGTCGACGGCCCCATCTCGGCCGAAGTGATCGCCCTGGACGCCCCCGGCATGATCTCCGAGGGCCGGGCCCTGGCCAAGATCCACAAGAACGTCGTGGTGAAGGTCCCCCTCACCGCCGAGGGCCTCAAGGCCACCTACGCCTTCAAGGCCGAGGGCATCAAGACCAACGTCACCCTCTGCTTCAGCGCCACCCAGGGCCTCATGGCCGCCAAGGCCGGCGCCACCTACGTCTCCCCCTTCGTGGGCCGCCTCGACGACATCAACATGGTGGGCATGGACCTCATCGAGGAGCTGGTGACGATCTTCGCCAACTACGACCTGGCCACCAACGTCCTGGCCGCCTCCATCCGCAGCCCCCGCCACGTGACCGATTCGGCCCTGGCCGGCGCCCACGTCGCCACCATCCCCACCAAGGTCTTCGACCAGATGCTCGCCCATCCCCTGACGGACCGCGGCATCGAAGGGTTCATGGCCGACTGGAAAAAGAGCGGCCGCTAGATTCCCAGGACCCGCCGGCCGGTTATCCCCTTCGGCCGGGTGATTTTTCTCAGAGAACCCCAACAACTCAGCACCTCAGCGTTTAGCTTTTCCCCAAGCCTGCCGATCTGATCGGATGTGGACCGGAAACCTCCGGAAGCCTGGGAACGAGCCATCTGTTGGGGTGCTGAGGAGTTGATGACGAAATGCGCTGGACCTTCTGAAATGCCTATAGACGTGGGGACTGAAAAAATTTTACAGTGTAGGACAAAATATTTCATCTACGCAGTACACTGAAACCCCCTTGAAAGGCGTAGAGATGTCCACCCTACAGGTCAACGGCCGGGAAATCATCACGTCGAAGGACATGAACCTTTTGGACTTCCTCCGGGACGAGCTGAGGCTCACCTCCGTCAAGAACGGCTGCTCGGAGGGCGCCTGTGGCGCCTGCATGGTGCTGGTGGACGGCAAGGCCTCCCGCGCCTGCCTGTTCAATACGGCCAAACTGGACGGCAAGCGCATCGTCACCGTGGAGGGCCTCACGCCCCGCGAGCAGGACGTGTACGCCTGGTCCTTCGCCAACGCGGGCGCCGTGCAGTGCGGCTTCTGCATCCCCGGCATGGTCATCAGCACCAAGGGCCTCATCGACGCCAACCCCGACCCCCGCCCCGAGGACGTCACCAAGGCCCTGGGCCAGAACGTCTGCCGTTGCACCGGCTACGTGAAGATCGAGAAGGCCGTCCTGGACTGTGCCCGCATCTTCCGGGAAGGGACGCCGGTGCCTGCGGATTCCGAGTCCTTCCTGGCCGTGGGGGCCCGCATCCCGCGCACCGACGCCCGCGACAAGGTCCTGGGCACCGGGGTGTACGTGGACGACATGAAGCTGCCCGGCATGCTCCACGGCGCCGTGCTCCGGCCCCCCAAGGCCCGGGTGAAGGTGCTGGGCATCGACGCCTCGGAGGCCCTGGCCATGCCCGGCGTCAAGGCCGTGCTCACGGCCGCCGACGTTCCTGGCGACCGTTTCCAGGGGCACATCATCCACGACTGGCCGGCCATGATCGCCGTGGGCGAGGAGACGCGCTACGTGGGCGACGCCATCGCCCTGGTGGCGGCGGAGACCCGTGCCCTGGCCAAGGAGGCCGTGACCCGCATCAAGCTCGACTACGAGGCCCTGCCTCCCCTGGTGGACCCCCGCCGCGCCCTGGACGAGGACGCGCCGCAGCTCCATCCCAAGGGCAACCTCCTGGCCAGGACGGTCCTGCGCCGGGGCGACGTGGAGAAGGCCATCGCGGAAGCGGCCCATGTGGTGCACCACACCTTCAACACGCCCGAAACCGAACATGCCTTCATGGAGCCCGAGAGCGCCCTGGCGGTGCCCGAGGCCGACGGT
>DBME01000363.1:0-6193 GCA_002298155.1 Holophagaceae bacterium UBA706
CCAGCAGTTCCCACACGGCGGGCGCCGTGCGCATCGGCGCCTTCGCCCGCAAGCTCCTGGGCGACGAGCCCTCCTCGGCCGTCATCGGGCTCCACGGGTCCTTCGCCGCCACCGGCGAGGGGCACGGCACGCCCCTGGCGCTGCTGGCCGGCCTCCTGGGGCTGGATCCGGACGACGAGGGCATCCCCGCGGCGCGGGAGATCGCCCAGGAACGGGGCCTGGACTTCCGCTTCGAGACGATCGACCTGGGCGACGTGCATCCCAACACCGTGCTCCTGAGCCTGGACGCCGACGGCACCCACATGGAGCTCAAGGCCAGCTCCGTAGGGGGCGGGCGCATCCAGGTCTGGGACATCGACGGCTTCCAGGTGGACCTGGACGGCGTCTACCCCACCATCCTCCTCGCCTACCCCGACCGGCCGGGGGCGGTGGCCATGGTGACCACCATCCTGTCCAACGCCGGCATGAACATCGCGACCCTCAAGGCCCACCGCGCCTCGCGGGGCGGAGTCGCCCTCATGGCGGTGCAGCTGGACCAGACCCCCACCGCGGGCGTCCTGAACGCCCTGCGCCATCTCCCCCACATGGACCAGGTGCGCTTCGTGCCGGGCCTCGGGTTCGGAGGATGAATGGCTGAAGCACCCGGAACCCTCGCCTTCTACCGAGCCGCCGCCCTGGCGCGCCAGGTCAGCCTCGCCCAGGTCTTCCTGGACGAGGAGGCCGAACACAGCGGAAAGCGCCCGGAAGCGCTTGAGGCCTTGATGGTTGAACGCATGAACGTCATGCGCCAGGCCCAGGCCCGCGGCCTGGCGAAGCCCCAGAATTCCCGCAGCGGCCTCATCCGGGGCGGTGCCCACCAGATGAACGCCTGGATCGCCCAGGGGGGCTCCCTCCTGGCGCCGGCCTTTTCGCGCCTGGTGGCCTCGGCCATGTCCGTGGCGGAAGTGAACGCCTGCATGGGCCGCATCGTGGCCTCGCCCACCGCCGGGGCCTGCGGCGTCCTGCCCGCGGCCCTGTTCACGGTGGCCGCCGAGAAGGGCGCCGGGGAGGACGCGCTGGTGCGGGCCTTCTTCACCGCCGGGGGCGTGGGGCTGGTCATCGAGAAGCTCGCCTCCCTTTCGGGGGCCGAGGGGGGCTGCCAGGCCGAGGTGGGTTCGGCGTCCGCCATGGCCGCCGGGGGCCTCGTGGAGCTCATGGGAGGCACGCCCGACCAGGTGGACCACGCCGTGGCCTTCGCCATGGCCAACGTCATGGGCCTCATCTGCGACCCGGTCAAGGGCCTGGTGGAGATCCCCTGCGTCAAGCGCAACGCCATGGGGGCCGCCAACGCCGTGGCCTGCGCCGAGATGGCCCTGGCGGGGCTGGAAAGCGTCTTCACCGCCGACGCGGTCATCGAGACCATGGGCCGCGTGGGGCGGCGGATACCTGAGGAATACCGCGAGACGGCCCGGGGAGGGCTTGCGGCGCTGCCTCTGCCCGAATGTGACTCTTGTCGCAACGGGCACTGCGGCTAGTAGGTTAGGATCAATTTTCATTGTCCTGGGGGGCACCTACATGAGCGATGACCAGCAAAGGAAAGGCCGTGGCACGGTATTCGTGAAGGAGGAAGTCTGCAAGGGCTGCTCCTACTGCATCGACTTCTGCCCGACCCACGCCCTCGAGTTCGCCCGGGAGTTCAACGCCAAGGGGTACCACTACCCCGTGCTGGGTCGCCCCGACGACTGCACCGGCTGCGACAACTGCGGCCTGTACTGCCCGGACTTCGCGATCTACGGTGCCCGCTGGAAGGACATCGACGAGAAGAAGAAGGCCAAGTAGATCATTCCTGACGTCAAACCTGTCGCGGAGGCAGACCTTGCACGCTGATCCCAAAGGAGTCCTCACCGGCGTCCACTTCATCGACGGCGATCACGCCGCCTGTGAAGGCGCCCTGGCCGCGGGTTGCCGCTTCGTGGCCGGCTACCCCATCACCCCTTCCACCGAGATCGTGGAACGCTTCGCCCACCGCATCCCCAAGGTCGGCGGCGTGTTCATCCAGATGGAAGACGAGCTCGCCGCCAGCATCGCCATCCAGGGCGCGGTCTGGGGCGGCCAGAAGGTCATGAACGTCACCAGCGGCCCCGGCCTCTCCCTCATGATGGAGCACCTGGGCTACGCCTTCATCACCGAGACCCCCTGCGTGTGGATCGACGTGCAGCGCTGCGGCCCCTCCACGGGCATGCCCACCGGGCCCGCCCAGCACGACATGATGCAGGTCAAGTGGGGCTCCCACGGCGACTTCCAGATCATCGCCCTCTGCCCCAACTCCCCCCAGGAGTGCTTCGACTTCACCATCCGGGCCTTCAACATGGCCGAGACCTGGCGCGTGCCGGTCTTCCTGATGATGGACGAGGTGGTGGGCCACATGACCGAGCGCGTCGACATCCCCGAAGCCTCCGAGATCGAGGTGGTCGAGCGCAAGTGGACCAAGAAGAAGCCCGGTGAATACAAGGTCTACGAGACCACCCCCGAGGATCCGGTCCCCGAGATGGTCAAGGCCGGCGACGGCTACCGCATCCACGTCACGGGCCTGACGCACAACGAGAAGGGCTACCCCGACATGACCGTGCCCAACCAGGAGCGGATGCTGGGCCGGCTCATCGGCAAGATCACCCAGAACGCCCACAAGCTCGTGGACGTCAGGGAGGACGGGGTCGAGGGCGCCGACGTGGTCGTCGTCTCCTACGGCATCACCTCCCGCGTGGCCATGGCCGCGGTGGAGCAGGCCCGGGCCAAGGGCGCCAAGGTGGGCAGCGCCCGCCTCGTCATCGCCTGGCCCTTCCCGGCCGAGCGCATGAAGGAGATCGCCAGGACCGCCAAGGTCTTCGTGGTCCCCGAAATGAATATGGGTCAGATGGTGCAGGAAGTGGAAAGGGCCGTGGCGGGCGCCGCCAAGGTCGTCTCCGTGCCCCACGCCGGCGGCTCCGTGCACGAAGTGGACACGATTCTCAACGCGATCATGGAGGCCGCCCGATGAGCCTGTTGATGGACCAGTCGGCTGAAGAGCTCGAATGCGGAATGGACAACCCGGTCCTGCCGTTCCTGCGCAAGGACCGCATTCCCCACATCTGGTGCCCCGGCTGCGGCATCGGCACCACCGTGAACAGCTTCTGCCGCGCCCTGGGCGACTCCGGCATGGACCTGGACAAGATCGCCATCGTCTCCGGCATCGGCTGCACGGGCCGCACCGCGGGCTATTTGAACCTGGACAGCTTCCACACCACCCACGGCCGGGCCATCCCCTTCGCCACCGGGCTCAAGCTGGCCAACCCCGACCTGAAGGTCGTGGTCTATTCCGGTGACGGCGATCTCACCGCCATCGGCGGCAACCACTTCATGCACGCCGCCCGGCGGAACATGGACATCATGGTGGTCTGCATCAACAACTTCACCTACGGCATGACCGGCGGCCAGGTGGCCCCCACCACGCCCCTGGGCCCCACCCAGACGACCATGCCCTTCGGCAACTTCGAGAGCTCGTTCAACCTGCCCTTCCTGGCCGACGCCTGCGGCGCCGTCTACGTGGCCCGGTGGACGGTCTACCACGTGCGCCAGCTGGCCAAGGCCATGAAGGAGGGGCTCCAGAAGAAGGGCTTCGTCTTCATCGAGGCCATGGCCCCCTGCCCCACCCTCTACTCCCGCCGCAACCGCCTGGGCGACGGCGTGGACCAGGTGAAGTACTTCAAGGAGCGCTCCACCATCAAGAACGGCGTGGACACCAAGGATGTGGGCCTCACCTACCAGGGCGACATCGTCGTCGGCAAGTTCGTGGACCGCGACCGGCCCACCTGGATGGATTCCATGAACGACCACTTCGGCAAGGTGCTCGGCGACAAATACGAGACCTATGGAGCGCACCATGGCTAAGACTGAAATCCGCGTGGGGGGCCTGGGAGGCCAGGGCGTCATCCTCTGCGGCTCCATCATCGGCAAGGCCGCCGCCATCCACGGCGGCAAGCACGCCACCCTCATCCAGGCCTTCGGCCCCGAGGCCCGCGGCAGCGCCTGCTCCGCCCAGGTGACCGTCTCCGACGACGTCATCGGCTATCCCTACGTCAAGAACCCCGACATCCTCGTGCTCATGTCCCAGGACGCCTTCAACCAGTTCATCCCCCAGCTCAAGCCCGGCGGGATGGTCCTGTACGAGGCCGAGCTGGTCAAGCCCGACGGCAAACTCCCCGAAGGCGTGCGCGCCATGGGCGTGCCCGCCACCCGCTTCGCCGAGGAACTGGGCCGCCGCCTGGTGCTCAACATCGTCATGGTGGGGTTCTTCGCGGGCGTCACCGGCCTCCTGCCCTTCGAGGCGGTGGAAAAGGCCGTGCTGGATTCCGTCCCGCGCGGCACCGAGGAACTGAACCTCAAGGCCCTGAAGAAGGGCTACGATTTCGGCCGCGAACAGGCCGTCTAGGAGGACGCGACGATGGGTCCTGAATCCTTCCCCCAGAACATCCACCTGCGGGACGGCTCCTCCGCCACCCTGCTGCCCCTCAAGCCCGGCGACATGGATGCCCTGCAGGCTTTCTACCGCAACCTCCCCGAGGAGGAACGCCTGGTCCTCAAGGACGACGTGGCCTCCCCCCAGTGGGCGAAGAGCTTCCACCAGCGCCTGGAGACCGGCGAGGTCATCTCCCTCATCGCCATGGCCGGCGACCGGATCGTGGGCGAGGGCACCCTCTACCGCACCTTCCGCGGCTGGACGCGTCACGTGGGCGAGATCCGCATCTGCTGCCACCAGGACTACCGCCGCCGGGGCCTGGGCACCTCCCTGGCCGCCAACCTCGTGAAGCTCGCCACCGACCTGGGCATCGAGAAGATCATCGTCCAGGTGGTCGCCAACCAGCTCGGGGCCCGCAAGGTCTTCGAGAAGCTGGGCTTCCACAAGGACGCCGTGCTGCCCCACCACGTGATGGACCTGGCCGGCACCAAGCGCGACCTCATCGTCATGGCCAACGATGTCTCCCAGATCTGGGCCGCCATGGAAGCCATCAACCAGGACACGCCCCTGCACATGGGCGACTGACAGTTCGTCCGCTCCTCCCGTTCGCCGGGAAGGTGACCCATGCCCACCCTGGCCCTACCCTTCGCCCTTGCCCTGCCGGCGTTCCTGGCTTGCCAGGCGCAGGGCCCGCCAGCGGTGACCTTCACCGCCCCCGCATCCTGGGAGGATCTGGGGACCACCGAACAGGACGGCGTCCTGACGACCAAGTACCGGGTGGCGCAGTACACCCTGGATGACGGGACCCGGATGGCGGCCATCGCCCGCATCGAGCGCCGCAGGGCGCCCGTGGGCCTGACCCTGGGGGATGCCGACCGGATCGCCGCGACCCGCCTGGGCAAGGCCGTCCTGGTGCTGGCCGGCGTGGACGGCGAAGCCTGGAAGACCTACCTGTTCCATAACCTGGAGAACGGCCAGCCGATGACCGTCTTCTACCGGATCGGCATCCGGGACGGCGTCCTGGTGGAGGCCCTCCTGAGCTACCCCCAGCTGGGCACGCGACTGGATTTCCTCCCCATGGTGCTGACCCTCTCCCCCACCGCCGTGAAGACGGCCATGGTGACCGGCATGCGCTGCTACCCGCCCCGCATCCAGGCCGAGGTGGATACCTTCAACGCGCTCTGCGCCTCGTTGAAGATCGGGGGCTCCAACACCTTCAAGGTCCGGTTCGAATTCGTCGCGCCGGATCCGGACCCCGTCCGCAGCTTCCCCTCCAACTGAAAACCGAGGCAAGCAACTGAGCCTGGATGGTCTAGGATGTTCGGCGGGAGGCGCCACCATGGCTGAACTTAAGGTGCAGGGTTTCTCGATTTCCATCGACGGCTTCGGCGCCGGGTCGGACCAGAGCCTGGAGAACCCCCTGGGGATTGGCGGGATGGGGCTCCACAGCTGGTTCCTCCCCACGCGAACCTTCAAGGCCATGCAGGGTCAGGAGGGCGGCACGACGGGCCCCGACGATGCCTACGCCGCGCGGGGATTCCGGAACATCGGCGCCTGGATCCTGGGCAGGAACATGTTCGGGCCGGTGCGGGGCCCCTGGCCCGACGCCGAATGGAAGGGCTGGTGGGGCGACGAGCCTCCCTACCACGGGCCGGTCTTCGTGCTCACCCACCATCCCCGGGCCGACGAGGTGATGGCGGGCGGGACCACCTTCCACTT
>DBME01000363.1:6198-10266 GCA_002298155.1 Holophagaceae bacterium UBA706
GCGGCAAGGACGTGCGCCTGGGCGGCGGCGTCGCCACGATCCGGCAGTACCTCCAGGCGGGCCTGGTGGACGAAGTGCACGTGGCCCTCTCCCCCGTCCTCCTGGGCCGGGGCGAGCCGCTCTTCTCCGGCCTGGACCTCCAGGCCCTGGGTTACGCCTGCGTGGAGCACACCGCCACGGAGTTCGCCACCCATCTGGTCCTGCGAAAACCCCGTGGAGGCGCCGCCGGACAGGGTGGTAGCCTCGGGTGATCCCCCCGAACCCACCGAAGGAGCCCGCTTGGATCGAAGCCGACCCGGTCTCCAAGAGGGTCGAGGTGCTGCCCCCGGAAGGCAAGACGTCCTACGCGCTCAAGACTCCCGTGAAGATCCTCCGCTTCCGGGCCCTTTTCCCGGCGCCCCAGGCCTGAGCGCAGGCACTCCCGCCATCCCTCGATCACGGGTTCACGCTTGCTTGATCGCCTGCCATATCCTAATCGTCATGCAACCTTTTGATTGCATTTTCTCCACCGCCGCCTATCCTGGCTGACAGGAGGCCCCCATGTCCGCATCCGCCACCGACCGCATCGAGAAGCAGATCTTCCTCAAGGCGCCCAAGGCCCGTGTCTGGCGAGCCCTCACGGACGCGGAGGAGTTCGGAACCTGGTTCCGGGTGAAGCTCGAGGGCCCCTTCCTGCCCGGCCAGCGCACGTCGGGGCGGATCACCTATCCGGGCTACGAATTCCTCACCATGGACGTCCTGGTGGAGCGCATGGAGGCGGAAGCCCTGTTCTCCTTCCGCTGGCATCCCTACGCCATCGACCCGAAGGTGGATTATTCAAGCGAGCCCACCACCCTCGTGGAGTTCAGGCTGGAGGACGCCGAAGGGGGCACGCTCCTCAAGCTGGTGGAGTCGGGCTTCGACCGGATCCCGGCGGAACGGCGCGCCGAGGCCTACCGCATGAACGACGGCGGCTGGGCCCAGCAGATGGGCAACATCGCGCAGCATGTCGCCGGCTGACGCCCCCGGGCTGCCCCTGGACGCCGCGCCGCTGTTCTCGGCGCTGGGGGACCGCACGCGCCTGGACCTTCTGGTGCGGCTTTGCGCCGGCGGCGCGCTGTCCATTACGGCCCTCAGCAGTGGATCCCCCGTATCCCGCCAGGCGGTGACCAAGCACCTGGAGGTGCTTTCCCAGGCCGGCCTGGTGCGCAGCTTCCGCCAGGGCCGGGAACGCCTCTGGGAAGCCGAGCCGCGGCGGCTGGACGATGCGCGCAGGCACCTGGAGTTGATCTCCCGCCAGTGGGACGAGGCCCTGGATCGCCTCAAGCAGTACGTCGAGGACTAGGACTGGTGATAGGCTTCGCATATCCCTGATCCCCGTCCAGACCCCTCCCCCTGCGAAGGATGGCCCCATGCGCGTGTTTTCCGCCCTTGCCCTTGCGGCGGGCCTGCTCCTATCCCCTTCGGCCAATCCTCTGCGGGGAGAGGATGCCGCCGAGCGGAAATGGTCATTCATCGTCTTCCACTTCGAGGAGATCATCATCTGCGAGTACGCCAATTGAAGGGTCGGGCCCTCGCCCTGGCGTTCCTGTTCCTTCCGGCACAGGCCCGCCCTCCCATTGCGGCCCTTGACCTGGTCAAGGCCGCCACCGCCCAGATCGGCGTGACCCGGCTCTACGAAAGCCGCTACGCGGTCATCGCCTACCCCGGCGGCGACGTGCCCCAGGACCGCGGCGTATGCAGCGATGTGGTGGTACGGGCCTACCGGACCTGCGGCATCGACCTCCAGCAGCTCGTCCATGAGGACATGACCGTGGCGTGGGACGCCTATCCCCGCGCCTGGGGCATGACGGCCACCGACACGAACATCGACCACCGCCGGGTCCTCAACCTCAAGGTCTTCTTCCGCCGCCATGGCACCGTCCTGCCCATCACCGATTCGCGGAAGGACTACCATCCCGGGGACCTGGTCACCTGGGTGCTCTCCCGGGGCCGCCCCCACATCGGCATCGTCTCCGCCCGGCATTCCCTGTGGGGAACCCCCTTGATCCTCAACAACATCGGCAAGGGCACGCAGCTGGACGACATCCTGTTCCTGTTTCCCATCACAGGGCATTTCACCTTCATGACCAAGCCCTGACCGGTCGGCACGCCCCGAAGGTGCCGAGAATTTCCTGCTTCCCTCCAACGGAAGTGGGGATACCCTTGGGGCATCCCCCACCGTGCAAGCCTTTTCCGAAAGCTCCCCCATGCGCATGTTCCCCGTCACGGCCCTGGCCATCCTGCTGCTTTCCCTTTCCTGCGGCGGCGCCGATCAGCATGTCGTCGGCGGACCCTGCAGCTATTCCAGCACCCCCGGCACCTCGACCATCACCGAACTGAAGACCGTCGCGGACGGCGTCGAGGCGCACTTCACGTTCGTTCCCACCGACCCCGCGGCTCCGGCGCGGACCATGGACACCGACAACCACCTGGTCATCTCCACGGGCCTGCCCTCGCAGCCCTGGCTGGACGCCCAGAACATCACGGTGGGCACCAAGCTGCCCACCTCGCGCCAGGAGATCCTCACCGGAACCTGCACGCCCCTCATCTACAACTTCACGACGCTACCCGACTACGCCCACGGCATGTAGGCACGGCATACTGGGGCCATCCCCGGAGAAGCCATGTGGACGTGTACCTGCGGCACCTGGACCGGGACTGCTACTTCGAGGACGGCGAGCCCCTGGGGTAGGCCTGCGGCCAGCCGTCCTGGACGGCGGGCCAGATACGGCTCNNACGGCTACTTCTTCTTGGCCGGGGCCGCTACGGGCGCAACCTTCTTCATGGATTCCGTCAGCTTGCCGCCGAGGGCGTTGCCGCGGTTGGTGGCGCCGTGGATGACGGCGGGTTTGGCTTTCTTGGGCTTCTTGTCGTTCGACATGGTGATGCTTTCCGAGCGCCGGAAAGGAATGCCCGGCCTCTTGGCTCATCATGGGCGCATTGGCGGGATGCACACGGCAATTCGGTGGCGGGAGGAAAAAAACATCACCGCGAGTCGGGTTCGGGCACCTGGTCGAGCTGGGTCACCACGAACCGGCCCTTGTCCGCCAGGGAACTCAGCTCCGGATGCTGGGGGTACATGTCGAGCACCGGGAACAGCACCGACCCGCCCACGATGGCGCGGAAGTCCGGCGGGGCCTTGGGCCGCAGACCCCACAGGTTCTGGTAGCTCATGAAGCCGGTGGCCCGGGCGCCATCGGGGGCGAGGTAGTCCACGGGCCCCAGGTAGAGCATCACGTGTCCAGGGATCCACACCAGGGAGCAGTAGGGCTTTCCGATCCGCGCCAGGGCAGCCAGACGCTTGCTGACGCCCAGGGCGCTGAGGTCCACGCTCCGGCCCATGTCCTTCTGGTCGGTGGAATGGCGGGGCAGCCAGAGGCCGAAGGGCGTGAAGAAGCACTTCATTTCCGCGGAGCAGTCGTTGTCCAGGCGGGCATTGCCCCAGCCGTAGGGCCGGCCCAGGAGGGTGGACCAGAGCCGGGCGGCGTTGCGCGGCGTGTAGGGCCAAGGCTGCGGTGCGGCCGCGTCCTCCGGCAGGCGGGCCCGGCGGCTCACGGCCAGGTGCGTCGTCCCGTTCCGCTCCGGGATGAGGATGCCGCCAGCCCCGGAGACGCGGGGAAAGACGTTGCCCACGAACGCGTGGAACCGGAACCTGCCGTCCGCGCCCCGCACCGGCGTCTCCGTGGCCAGGGCCGCCGTGAGGCCGTTCCGGAGCACCACCCGGCGCCACTGGCGCACGAAACGGCTCCCAGCGCGTGCCAGGGCCTGCGCGCGCACCCAACCGGCGCAGTCGGGGGCCAGCACGCGGTACCAGTCCTGGTTCCGCGTGGCATCGAGGATGTAGACGGGCGTCCCGGCCCAGAGCACGGAGTTCTGGAGGTTGTCGAAGGGATACCCCTGCCCCGGCAGTTCGGGATCCTGCATGTAGAGTTCAAGGGTCGGCAGGAGCCGCACCTGCGTGTTCTCCAGGATCACCGCGCGGTTGCGGTGCAGGAACGGCCGCGGCCCCGGGGCCGGCGGCGCGAGCCGGGCGGCGATGCGGTCCAG
>DBME01000372.1 GCA_002298155.1 Holophagaceae bacterium UBA706
GAAAGCTTCCTTCGTGCGGGCCCTGCGGAACCCGCAGGGCCCGCCATGAGACGCGGGGAACGGGGTGCGGCGGCCCTGCTCCTGCTGATGAGCCTTATGGCCCTCCTGGCGGCGGCGGGCCTGCAGGTGCACCGGTCCGTGGTGCGGGAGCTGGCCATGGAAGGCGACGCGCTCCAGGGGGACCGGGCCGCCCTTGCCGCGGATTCCACCCTGGCCTGGTTCCTGGAAGATGGTTGGCGGGAGGTCCACCTGGCGGATGAGACCCCGGCCGTGCTGGTGCGGGCCCCCGGGGAGGTGTTCGGAGAGGAGGCGGAGTCCACCGAAGGGGAGGTGAAGGTCCTCCGCCTGGGCATCCTGGAGCCGGAACCGGGAATCGCGGACGGCAGCGCCCGGGAAGTGTGGAAACTCACCATCCGCGGCCGCCGCAGGCCTCCCGGGGGGGCGGGGGAGGGCGGCCATGCCCAGGTGCGGGAGGCCTACCTGGTCCGGCCTGCGGCCGCCGGGGACACTCCCCTGGCCTTGTGGGCGTGGCGAACCGTCCCGTGATGGTAAGCTGAATGCGTGGAGCCTATTCTCGCCGAACCCCTGAGTCTTACCCCGAAGAAGGCGTTCGGTCAGCATTTCCTGGTGCAGGAATCGGCCATCCGCGCCATCGTGGGCGCCGTCCTGGCCAGCCCCGCGCCCCGCATCCTGGAGATCGGCCCGGGTCCCGGCGTGCTCACCGCGCCCCTCCTGGCCGACGGCCGCCCCCTGTGGGCCGTGGAACTGGACGAGGACGCGGTGGACCTCCTGCGCCGGAAGTTCCCGGACCACCCCGGCTTCCATCTCATCCAGGGCGACGCCGTGAGGGCTGAACTGCCTCCGGGCGAGCCCTTCGCCGTTGCGGGCAACCTCCCCTACAACGCCTCCACCGCCATCCTGGCCCGGTTCCTGGTGGAGCCGGTGCTCTGGGAGCGCATGGTCTTCATGTTCCAGCTGGAGGTGGCGAAGAAGATCCTGGGCGCCCCCGGCACCAAGGATTACGGTCCGCTCTCCATCCTCGCCCAGCTCACCTGCCGCGTGAGCCGGCTCCTGAAGCTGGGTCCCGGGGCCTTCCGGCCCGCCCCCAAGGTGGATTCCGCCGTGCTCGTCTTCGAGCCGGGCCCGGACGCCCCGCCCCTGGAATCGCGGGAGGCCCTCCTGGCCTTCCTGCACCGCAGCTTCGCCCATCGCCGCAAGACCCTCGCCAACAACTGGCAGGGCTGGCTGCCCCCGGAACGCATCCAGGGGCTGCTCGCTTCCCAGGGCCTCGCCCCCGCCGTTCGCGCGGAAGCGATCCCCCCCCGCACGTGGCTTTCCCTGTTCCGTGCCCTTTCCTGAAAGTCATCCATGGACTTCGCTTCACCCCCCTTCATCGACTGGCAGAACCCCCCCGCCAAGGACGAGCTGCGGCTCATCCCCATCGGCGGCCTGGGCGAGTTCGGCATGAACGCCCTGGTCGTGCACACCGCCAAGAGCCTCTTCCTGGTGGACTGCGGCCAGCTGTTCCCCTCCGAGGACCAGCCCGGCATCGACAGCGTCATACCCGATTTCGCCTACCTTGAGCCCTTCGCCGACCGCCTCGACGCCGTGCTCCTGACGCATGGCCACGAGGACCACCTGGGCGCGCTGCCCCACTTCCTGGAACGCTGGCCCGTGCCGGTCTACGGCACCGCCTTCACCATGGGCCTGCTGGAAGGCAAGCTCAAGGAGCACGACCTCTGGTCCCCCCGGCACATGCACGTGGTGGAGGACTTCGGCCAGGTGAAGGTGGGCTCCGGCGAGATCCGGGCCGAATGGATCCCCGTCACCCACAGCATCCCCGACGCCTGCGCCATCGCCCTGCACACCCCCTGGGGCGTGGTGGTCCACACCGGCGACTACAAGCTGGACGCCACCCCCGTGGACGGACGCCTCACGGGCACGGCCCGCCTGACCGAACTGGGCGACAAGGGCGTGGCGGTGCTGCTGTCGGACTCCACCAACATCCTCAACACGAACCCCACGCCCAGCGAGGAGGTGTGCCGGGAAGGCCTCCGGGATGCCCTGCGCAAGACCAAGGGCAAGCTCTTCGTGGCCACCTTCAGCTCCAACATCCACCGCATCCAGATCCTCCTGGACCTGGCCTACGAGGAGGGCCGCAAGGTATGCCTCCTGGGGCGCTCCATGGAACGCAACGTGGGCGTGGCCCGGAACCTCAAGCGCCTGGCCCTGCCGGACGACCTCTTCATCGAGCCCAAGGAAGTGCCGCTGTTCCCCCCCTCCAAGGTGGCGGTGCTCTGCACCGGTTCCCAGGGCGAGGACATGAGCGCCCTCACCCGCATCCTCAAGGGCGAGGTCAAGGGCCTCAAGGTGGTCGACGGCGACCGTCTCGTCCTCAGTTCCCGGGCCATCCCGGGCAACGAGGTGAGCATCTCCCGCACCCTGGACACCGCCGCGCGCCTTGGCGCCGAGACCACGCTGGAGGGCCTGGGCCCCGTGCACGCCTCCGGCCACGGCCACCGCCCCGACTCCGCCGAGATGATCCGCATGGTGCGCCCGCGCCACATGGTGCCCGTGCACGGCACCTACCGGAACCTCAAGGTCCACGGCCAACTGGCCGCGTCCCTGGGCTACCCCAAGGAGAGGATCCTCTTCCTGGACGGCGGCGAATGCCTGCAGCTGTTCAAGGACGGCAAGGTCGCCCAGGCCGGCAGCGTCCCCGTGGGCAAGTGCTTCGTGGACCAGGGCGTGGACCACATGGTGGACGCCCGGGTCATCCACGACCGGCTCATCCTCCAGGAGGACGGCATCGTCATCGCCACGCTCGTGGTGGACCCCGACACCGGGGAACTGGCCGCCGAGCCCTCCATCCTCAGCCGCGGCTTCGTGGTGCTCTCCGATGACCAGGCCTACGGCGAACTCCTGCGGGCCACCGTGAAGAACGCCTTCGACGAGGCCCCCAAGGAGATCCGCAAGGATCGGGACCTCCTGGTGGAGTTCCTGCGCCAGTCCCTGCGCCGCACCATCCGCAAGACCACCCAGACGCGCCCCGTGGTGGTACCCATGATCCTGGAAGCCAAGCCCGTGAACGAACCGCCCGCCGCGGCCGCGCCGGTGAAGCTGAAGAAGAAGCGTTAGAAATGAGCTATCCCCTCAGGGGGGTGGCCCTTGATGG
>DBME01000464.1:0-16743 GCA_002298155.1 Holophagaceae bacterium UBA706
CACCGAGGTCTTCCTCCTCGCCACCCCGCCCACGCACGCGGGCTTCCCCTGGTTCCCGGGCGCGCCCGCCGCGATCTTCCGCGGCGGGGAGCGCCTGGGCCAGACGGGGCTTCCCAGGGTCCTGGCCGGCGAAGGCGCCGCCTTCAGCTTCGGCCCCATGGGAGGCGTTCGGACCCAGCGGACCACCCTCGAAGCCACCGTCTCCACCCCGAAAGCCCTCAAGGGCGGCCGCCAGTGGACCCTGCGGGAGCGGGTGGTGGTGGTGAACGAACTGGACCATGAGGTGGAGGTGGACGTGCGCGAACCGGCGGTCCGCTCCGCCTCGGACAAGGTCCGCATCGAACCCCTCGCGGGGACGACCCCGGTCACCCTGGAATCCAACGGGAACCTCGTCTGGCATGTGAAGGTCCCGGCCCGGGGCCAGGCCGCCATCGAGGAAGGCTGGCGCATCACGGGTCCCGGCGTGGGGCGGATTCCGGAACTGGCCGCCCTGGGCCTGCCAACCAGCGACTGAACAAGCGGTCGGTTCCGCAACGCTTTTTCCCAGGAGGCCGCGCCGGATCCCGGCGAATAGGCATCCAATCAGACCCGGGGCTTGGCTTCCCGGCCGCGTGTGGTCAAACTTGTTGCTTATGCAACTACTCATCCCCTGGGAAGAGGCGAGTCTTCCCCTCATGCTCACGGTGGTCCGCAGCCGCCTCCGGCAGGTTTCCTGGCGGCTGCTGGCGCCGCACGGGATCACGCCCCAGCAGTACCAGGTGCTCCGGGTGCTCCACGACACGCCCGGCCTCTGCCACGGTCAGCTGGCCGGGGCCCTGGGCCTGGACAAGCCCACGGCCACCCGCATGGTGCAGACCCTCAAACGCAAGGGCTGGGTGGATGTCCTGCCCCACCCCTGCCATGGCCGCAAGACCCGTCTGGAGCTCAACGCCGAGGGCATGGCCCTGGTGGAGAGCCTGGCCGGCTTCCGGCGCACGGTGCGGGAAGGGCTCGAGGAGGGCCTCGACCCCGCCGAGCGCCTGGCCGTGAGGACCCTCCTGCACAAGCTCAAGACCAACCTCGACCGCATGGACGAGGCCCTGGACCCCCTTCCGAACGAACCGAAGTGAGGTAGCGAAACCATGTGGATCGTCCGGCTAGCCCTGCGCCGCCCCTACACCATCGCCGTGATGTGCATGCTGCTCCTGCTCATGGGGACCCTCTCCATGCGCCGGATGCTGGTCGACATCTTTCCGTCCATCGACATCCCCGTGGTCACCGTGGTGTGGAGCTATGGCGGACTGACGCCCCTGGAGATGGAGAAGCGGGTCGTCTCCATCAGCGAACGCGCCATGTCCACCACCGTCAACGGCATCGAGCGCATCGAGAGCCAGAGCATCCAGGGGGTGGGCATCCTGCGCGTCTACTTCCAGCCCGGCACCGACATCGGCGCGGCCATCGCCCAGATCTCCTCGGTGAGCTCCACCATCCTGCGCATCCTGCCACCGGGCATGACACCGCCCAACATCATCCAGTTCAACGCCAGCAACGTTCCGGTGGTGCAGCTCACGGCGCGCAGCGAGACGCTTTCCGAACAGCAGATCTTCGACCACTCCATCAACTTCATCCGTCTGCGCCTCTTCACCATCCCGGGCCTGGCCACCCCCGGCCCCTACGGCGGCCGGGGCCGCCAGATCTCCGTGGACATCGACCCCGACAAGCTCGCCGCCCGCGGCCTGAGTCCGGCCGACGTGGTGGCCGCGGTGTCGTCGGAGAACGTCATCACCCCCGCCGGCACGGCCCGCCTGGGCACGCGGGAGCTGCCCATCCTCACCAACTCCAACCCCTCCCGGGTGGAGGACCTGGGCGCCCTGCCCCTCAAGCTCGTGAACGGGTCGCCGGTCTTCCTGCGGGACGTGGCCAAGGTCTACGACGGTTTCACCGACCAGACCAACATCGTGCGTATCAACGGCAACCGCGCCACCTACCTCGCCATCCTCAAGAAGGCCGACGCCAGCACCCTGGCGGTGGTGGACGCCGCCAAGGAGATGCTGCCCCTCATCAAGGCCGCCGCGCCCCAGGGGCTGGAGCTCAACTTCGACTTCGACCAGAGCCGCTTCGTGCGCGGCGCCATCTCGGACGTGGTGAAGGAGGCCTTCGCGGCCTCCCTGCTGGTCTCGCTCATGATCCTGTTCTTCCTGGGCTCCTGGCGCAGCATGCTGCTGGTGTGCACCAGCATCCCCCTGGCCATCTTCGCCGGCATCATCGGGCTCAAGCTCTCCGGCCAGACCATGAACATCATGACCCTGGGCGGGCTGAGCCTGGCCATCGGCATGCTGGTGGACGACGCCACGGTGGAGGTGGAGAACATCCACCGCAACCAGGCCATGGACAAGCCCCTGACCGTGGCCATCCTGGACGGCGCCAGCCAGATCGCCGTGCCCGCCATCGTGGCCACCCTGGCCATCTGCATCGTCTTCTTCCCCGTGGTCCTGCTGGTGGGACCGGCGAAGTACCTCTTCACGCCCCTGGCCATGGCCGTGGTCTATTCCATGCTGGCCTCGTACCTCCTCAGCCGGACCCTGGTGCCCACCCTGGCGCGCATGCTCCTGGAGCATGACCACCATGGCCCCGAGACCCGTCTGGGCCGCTTCAACGCCTGGCGCGAGCGGGGCTTCGCCCGGTTCCAGGGCGCCTACGTGCGGGCCCTGGACCAGGTGCTGCACCACCGCCGCTTCGTCCTGCTCCTGGCCGTGGCCTTCGCCTTCGTGAGCCTGGGGCTCTTCGCCGTCCTGGGCCGGGACTTCTTCCCGGCGGTGGACGTGGGTCTCATGAAACTCCACGTGCGCGCGCCCTCGGGCCTGCGTCTGGAGGAGACGGAGCGCACCATCGCCCAGGTGGAGACCGCCATCCGCGGCGTCATCCCGGCCAGGGACCTGGCCACCATCAACAGCAACATCGGCGCCCCCAGCCCCTTCAACATGGCCTTCATCCCCACGGACAACGTGACGAGCCAGGACGCCGACATCTCCATCTCGCTCAACCACGGCCACCGGCCCACCCAGGCCTACATGAAGGCGCTGCGCCAGGAGCTGGCCCAGAAGTTCCCGGGCGTGGGCTTCTACTTCCAGCCCGCCGACATCGTCAGCCAGGTGCTCAACTTCGGCATCCCCGCGCCCATCGACGTGCAGATCGAGTCCAACAACCTCAACGCCGGGGCCGAGGTGGCCCGGCGCCTGGAGACCGCCATGCGCCAGGTGCCCGGCGCCGTGGACGTGCGCCTCAAGCAGGTGGTGAACGCCCCCGGCTACCGGGTGGACGTGGACCGCGTGCGCGCCGCCCAGCTGGGCCTCTCCCAGCAGGCCGTGGCCAGCGGTCTCCTGGTCTCCCTCTCCGGCAACGGCCAGGTGGCGCCCTCCTACTTCCTGGACCCGGTGACCGGCGTGAACTACACCGTGGCGGTCAAGACCCCCCTCTCCCGCCTCACCACCCCCCAGGACCTCATGGCCACCCCCTTCAGCCTGCCGGGGGGCACCGCCCTCCTCCAGAACGGGGCCGTCCCGGCCGCGGGTCCCAACTTCCAGACCACCTCGGAACCCCTTTCCAATTTCGCGTCCCTCCAGCGGGTGGTCGTCCCCAGCGAGATCAACCACTACACCGTCCAGCGCGTGCTGGACGTCATGGCCGGCGTGGAGGGCCGCGACCTGGGCTCGGTCGTCGCCGACATCCAGGGCAAGGTCGCCTCCCTGGGCCCCCTGCCCCCGGGGACCCGCATCCGCATCCGGGGCCAGTTCGACGTCATGACCGAGGCCTTCACCAACATGGCCGGGGGCCTGGTCATCGCCATCGCCCTGGTCTACCTCCTCATGGCGGTGCTCTACCAGAGCTGGCTGGACCCCTTCATCATCCTCTTCGCCGTGCCCGGCGCCCTGGTGGGGATCCTCTGGATGCTGGCCCTCACCGGCACCACGCTCAACGTGGAGTCCATGATGGGCGCCATCATGGCCGTGGGCATCGCCACGTCCAACTCCATCCTGCTGGTGAGCTTCGCCAACGACGTGCGCGTGGAGAACCCGGGCATGTCGGCCCTGGAGGCGGCCCAGGCCGCCGGCAGGACCCGCCTGCGGCCCGTGCTCATGACCGCCCTGGCCATGATCCTGGGCATGGTGCCCATGGCCTTCTCCCTGGGCGAGGCCGGCAGCCAGAACGCGCCCCTGGGCCGCGCGGTCATCGGGGGCCTGCTCATGGCCACCCTGGTGACGCTCTTCATCGTGCCGGTGGTCTACAGCCTCTTCCGCAAGAAGCCCCCCACGGCCCATCTTCTCGACGAACGGTTCCACACTGAGCAGCAAGGGAGTCAAGCATGAACGGCGATCGCACCTTCTCCCGCTTCCGCCTCGGGGGCGTCGCCCTCCTGCTGGTGGCGGCCTCCTCCATCGCCCTCCTCTGGGGCGCGCGCCATTCCGGCAATGAGCATGAGGCCCAGCGCCTGCGCGCCGAACAGGACGCCGGCCCCCGGGTCCGGGTGGCCGTGGCCGGCACCGGCACCGGCGCCCGTGTCCTGGACCTGCCCGGGGACGCCATGCCCTACGCCGCCACCACCCTCTATGCCAAGACCAGCGGCTTCCTGCGCGAGATCCGCGTGGACAAGGGCAGCACCGTGCGCCAGGGCCAGATCCTCGCGGTCCTGGAATCCCCCGAGCTGGACAGCGACGCCAAGGCCCTCAAGGCCGACGCCGAGAACAAGCGCCGCTACGCCGAGCGCGTGCGCCAGCTGGGCAAGGACGGCATCATCAGCGCCCGGGACCTGGAGGATGCCGACGCCGCCGCGCGCATCGCCGAGCAGAAGCTGGCCACCCAGGCCACGGCCCAGGGCTACCGCAACCTCACGGCCCCCTTCGCAGGCGTGATCACCCAGCGCTTCGCCGACCCCGGAGCGCTCATCCAGAACGCGGGAAGCAGCAGCGCCGCCCAGCCCATCGTGGCCCTCGCCCAGGTGGAACGCCTGCGGGTGACCTTCTACCTGGACCAGCAGGTGGCCTCCCGCGTCAAGGTGGGCCAGGAGGTGGTGGTCAAGCCCGCCGACCGCCCCGATCTGGCCCGCACCGTCAAGGTGGCCCGGTTCTCCGGGGCCCTGGACGCCAAGACCCGCACCCTCCTGGCCGAGGCCGACCTGGACAACCGGGACGGCGCCTTCGTGGCCGGAGGCGCGGTTCAGGTGAGCCTCACCCTGCCCCAGGAGGCCGGGCGCCTGGAGATCCCCTCCGAGGCCGTCCTGGTGGTGGGGGAGAAGACCTTCGCCGCCGTGGTGGGCCCCGACCAGAAGATCGCCATCCGGCCCGTGGTCCTGGGCGAGGACTCCGGCTCCCGGGTGCGCGTGCTCCAGGGCCTCAAGGCCGGCGACCGGGTGGTTCTCAGCCCGCCCGCCACCATCAAGGAGGGGGACAAGGTGCAGGCGGTCGCCGTGCAGTAACCGGCAAGGTCTGAATCAAGCGCTCGGGAGGCCTCCATTCCAGTCGGACGAAAGAACGCGCCGTCGTACCTGCCATGAGCGGTGGATGGTTGGCGTCAGGTTCTAGCCGCCGATAGAGGATCTCCCGGATTCCCTTGTGTCTGGTCCATTCATGGACATTACATACGCTTGTTTGTCTGTACACTTGTCCGATGCCCTAGGTTCGGAGGACTTCATGCCCGATGAGAATATACGGAAGGCCATCCTGGCGGTTTTGGGCGCCCGCAATGGGTCGGTACCCAAGGAGGAACTCGAATCCTTCCTCTCCCGGAAGTGGCCCATCGAAGAGGTAAGAGAAGGAATCGCAGCCTCGCTCGGGTGTGCAGAGATAGCCGAAAAATCCGGATATATCCTGAGCCCAGGGTCCGAGCCAGTGACGGGGTTCCCGTCGCAACCCTACGCAGGGGGCTCCTCCTCACCCCGTCATGATGCTTCCGTTGGATCCGGATTGGCAACGGTCGCTGCCGGTATGATCTGCGTGTTCCTGGTTCTTCCGATGGTGAGGAAAAGCAGGGAGAAGAAGGTTGAGAATTACCCCGCCATGACTGCAGAAAATGCAGTCCAGGACTCACCGCTCACCGAAGGCGAGAAAGAACAAATCCGAGCCAACGTCATCAAGAAGCTCAATGAAATGATCCAAAGAGAGAAGCCTGGTTCAAAATCCAGAATCCAGGTGGTGGAGGCGCTGGTTCAATTCAGTTCTGATGAATTACCCCTCACTCGGAAGCTATTCTTGTTCAAAATGCAACCCGTCAAAGGAGCTTTTTCGGAAAAAGATGCCATAGAATTCAGAGAAGAACTTTGCTCGAAGGATTTTGTGGATGCAAACAGGGCCTTGGATCTGGAAGGGATCCTGGTAATAGACATGAAGACAAACAAAAAATGGTGCTTTCAGTTAAGTATATCACAACAAGAATTCATTAAGGCGCCCGAAAGGTGGCACGCAATAGATTAAGTCGATTTGCCGCATCTTACAAATTTATGAACCAAAAGAGAGCCCTATCCCTTGGTAATGGAACCTTGTTCCAGCATGCGGGAAATACCAATGGTCGATTTTGCAGGCACCCCCGCAAAACTGGCATCCTTTTTCCCCCGGAAAGCAGGGTCGAAAACCCCATCCAAGTATTCTTGCAGAACACCATCAAATTTATATACAAGAGTCTTGCCATCCTTGAAATATAACGTTAAATAATAGTACCTCTTTAGGCCCATTAGAATTTCTCTTTTAGTGATTACTTCAGATGTTGACCCATCGATGATTGAAATTGGAATTCCCTGAAAAGATAGTCCATTGAAAGCATAAAGATACTCATCATCAAGCAATAAACCATTTCTAACCCATGGTTTAAATAATTTGGAAACCGAAGAGCCCAAATAATGGAAAACAGTCCAAACAACTATCCAGGAAAGCATTAGAATACTTGCAAATAGTAAAAGACCATTGACCTTTTCAGATAAAAGGCTAAATCCCAAAGCAAGGCAAGGAATAAAGACAATACAGAAAAGGCTCCACTTAAAAATATCCCTTGGATGAGCCTGTTTCCGAAATGGGAAAAAATGAATTCCATCCGGAGGCATGCACTGCAAAAGCATGAATTCCGATCTGTTTTTGATAATAAATGTACCCGTCATGACAGCTCCAGCCAAATTCAGAATTGATCCCAACTGCATGCTCAGACTTATCACTACAGAATAATCTCAACGCCCATTCGTCAAGCGTATCATCAGGCGACCAAACGAGCTCTTCGAAACCATGGGCCAAAGGAAGCCCTAGGGCGGTACTCCCACCAAGGCACTACATCAGGTTAAGATGCCTCCAGTATAAGCGCTTCCTTTCCGCCACCTCCGCCGTTCATTGAAAGGCCAATCCATGAAGCCTCTCCGTCTTCTGCCGGTCCTCCTGGCCCTGGGCCCCCTCGCTTCCATGGCAAGCACGCCCCTGTGGATGCGGTACCCCGCCATCTCCCCGGACGCGCGGACGGTGGTCTTCTCCTACCAGGGGGACCTCTTCACGGTGCCCAGCGCCGGCGGGCAGGCCCAGCCGCTGACCCTCGGAGCGGCGCACAACACCGCCCCGGTGTGGTCGCACGACGGCAAGTGGATCGCCTTCGCCTCGGACCGGGCCGGCAACTTCGACGTGTTCGTCATGCCCGCCCAGGGGGGTCCGGCCCGGCGGCTCACCTTCCACTCCGCTTCCGACATGCCCTTCACCTTCTCGGCGGACGACAAGGAGGTGATCTTCACCTCCCAGCGCATGCAGTCCGCCGCGAGCCGCCAGTTCCCCAGCCGCACCTTCCCCCAGACCTGGGCCGTGCCCGTGCAGGGCGGCCGCGCCCGCATGGTCTCCACCGTGACCCTGGACGCCGCCACCATCGGCCCCAAGGGCACCACGCTCCTCTACCAGGACGTGAAGGGCTACGAGGATCCCTGGCGCAAGCACCACACCTCCGCCGTGACCCGGGACATCTGGAGCCACGACCTTCGCACGGGGGCCTTCACGCGGCTCACCACCTTCCCCGGCGAGGACCGCAACCCGGCCTTCGCGACCGACGGCGCCAGCTTCTTCTACCTGAGCGAGCGCGACGGCTCCATGAACGTCTACCGCAGCCCCCTGGCCGACCCCAGCAAGGCCGAGGCGCTCACCCATTTCCAGGAGCACCCCGTGCGCTTCCTCACGGCCGCGGCCGACAACACCCTGTGCTTCGCCNNGAGCCGGTCAAGCTCAAGGTCGAGGTCCAGGTGGACGGCAGGAACGACATGGAGCGCATCCTGCCCGTGAACGGCGGCATCACCGAGCTGGCCGTGGCCCCCAGCGGCAAGGAAGTGGCCTTCATCGCCCGGGGCGAGGTCTTCGTGGCCAGCGCCGACGGCAAGGTCACCCGCCGCATCACCAACACCCCCGGCCAGGAGCGCAGCGTCAGTTTCAGCCCCGACGGCCGCAGCCTCATCTACGCCGCCGAGCGCGAAGGCAGTTGGGACATCCTCGTCACGAAGATGGTGCGCAAGGACGAGCCCTATTTCTACGTCGCCACCCAGCTCGAGGAGAAGCCCATCGTCGCCACGCCGGCCGACGAGTTCCAGCCCCTCTATTCCCCCGACGGCATGGAAGTGGCCTACCTGGAGGAGCGCACCACCCTCAAGGTGGTCAACCTCGCCACCGGCAAGACCCGCACCCTGCTGCCCGCGGGGCGGAACTACTCCTACGCCGACGGCGACCAGGACTTCCGCTGGTCCCCGGACAGCAAGTGGCTGATCCTGAAGATCGACACCGAGCTTGGCGGCGTCCAGGACATTGGCCTGGTGGCCGCCGACGGCCAGACCCCCATCCACAACCTCACCCAGAGCGGGTTCGACGACGGCATGCCGCGCTTCTCCGCCGACGGCACCATGGTGTATTGGTCCAGCGACCGCGATGGCTTCCGGAACATGAGCCAGGACGGCGCCACAGGCGACGTCTTCGGCGTGTTCCTCACCCGCAAGGCCTGGGACCGCTTCCACCTCTCCAAGGAGGACTTCGCCCTCCTGAAGGAGAAGGAGGACAAGGACAAGAAGGGCGGGGAAGGCAAGGACAAGGACAAGAAGGAGGCCGCCGCGCCCGTGACGATCGAGTGGGAGGGCCTCCAGGACCGCAAGGTCCGCCTCAGCACCCACACCGCCGAACTCGGCGGCGCCGTGCTGGCCAAGGCCGGGGACAAGCTCTTCTACCTTGCGAAGTTCGAGAAGGGCTACGACGTCTGGTCCGTGGACCTGCGCACCAAGGAGACCAAGCTCCTGCTCAAGCTGGACGCGCGCCGGGCTTCCCTGTCCCGCACCGAGGACGGCAAGTCCCTGTTCGTCCTGGCCGACGGCAAGATCATCAAGATCGACACCGAGAGCGGCAAGCGCGAGGACGCCCCCGTCACCGGCGAGATGGTGCTCCAGGCCGGCGCCGAGCGCGCCTACATCTTCGAGCACGCCTGGCGCCAGGTGCAGAAGAAGTTCTACGTCACGGACCTCCACGGCGTGGATTGGCCCTACTACCGCGAGGCCTACCGCAAGTTCCTGCCCCACGTCCGCGACAACTATGATTTCCAGGAACTCCTGAGCGAGATGCTGGGCGAGCTCAACGGCTCCCACACCGGCGCCCGCTACAACCCGCCCCAGGTGAACACCGACGCCACCGCCGCCCTGGGCCTCATGCTCGAGGACGCCCCGGACGCCGAGGGCCTGCGCATCGCCGAGATCCTGCCCCTGGGCCCCGTGGCCCTGGCGGAATCCCGTGCCAAGGCTGGCCACCTGCTCACCGCCATCGACGGCGTCGCGATCACCCGCGGCGAGGACCCCAGCCGCCTCCTGAACCGCAAGGCCGGCAAGCCGACCCTCCTGGCCTTCCAGGATCCCAAGAGCGGCGAGCGCTGGGAGGAGGTCATCAAGCCCATCAACCCCATGCAGGAAGGGGAGCTGATGTACCAGCGCTGGGTGGACCGCAACCGCCAGGAGACCCTGCGCCTATCCAAGGGCCGTCTGGGCTACGTGCACGTGCGCGCCATGGACGACGCCAGCCTGCGCACCGTCTTCGACGAGGCCCTGGGCCAGCACGCCGGGCGCGAAGGCCTGATCGTGGACACCCGCTTCAACGGCGGCGGCAACATCCACGAGCAGCTCTCGGACTTCCTGAGCGGCCGCAAGTACTTCGACATCATCCCCCACGGCCAGACCTGGGGCTACGAGCCGGGCCTCAAGTGGGTCAAGCCCTCCATCGTCCTCATGAGCGAAGGCAACTACTCCGACGCCCACCTCTTCCCCGTGGCCTACAAGCTCAAGGGCCTGGGCCGCACCGTGGGCATGCCCGTGCCCGGCACCGGCACCTTCGTGTGGTGGGAAGGCCAGATCGACCCCACCCTGGTCTTCGGCATCCCCCAGGGCGGCTGGCGCACCCCCGACGGCAAGTTCTGTGAGAACAACCAGCTCGAGCCCGACGTGAAGGTGCCCAACGAACCCGCGGCCATGGCCACGGGCCGGGACCAGCAGCTGGAAGCCGCCGTGGCCGCCCTGCTGGACGACCTCAAGAAGAAGTAGATGGGTCCTCCGGCGCGTCCACCGCGCCGGCGCCGCCTTCGATCCGCAGGGCCATCCCGGCCACCAGGGCCTGGGTGACCTTGCGGTGGGCGGCGTCCAGGACCCGTCCGAAGNNATCCGAAACGCCCATGCGCACCGCGGCCTCCTGCTGGTAGAGCCCCTCCTGGTGGGCCAGGCGCAGCGCCTCGTATTCCTCCACCGCCAGGACCACCTCCTCCAGGTCCGTGAGGGGCACGCCCCGGGGCTTGAAGAACCGCACCCCCGGCATCGCCTCCACCCTTTTGCAGCAGGGGCGGCGCGCCACGGCCTAGACCTTCGGCCTGGAGGCCACCGCGGCCCGCAGGGCGCGCAGGGCGAGGTCCACGCAGTGCCGGGAAGACACATCGTCGGACCCCAGGGCCGCGAGCACCGGTTCGGGCTGGAGCGCCTCGGCCTCCTCCAGGGTCAGTCCCTGGGCCATGAAAGCCACCAGGCTTCCGCCCAGGACGAAGGAATCGCAGCCGTCGGTCACGTAGCTGGAGGCCGTCACGCGTCCGTCCTCCACCTTGAGCCAGACGCACAGGGTGTGCCCGCAGCCGTCCTCCTGGGCCTGCCCATGGAAATCGGCGCCCTTCATGGGGGCGAAGTTTCCGGGGACGATGCGGAATCCGATGGCGGCCGGCAAAACGTTGGGCATCCACCCATTCTGGGGGGAAGGGCCTTCCCCCACAACTGCGGGGCCTGCGAGTATTCCTGTTTGCTTATTCAGGATTCATGCGGGAAAATATCAGGGATCATGGCCCGGTGCCATCCCCGGGCCTTATAACCAGAGAGCAGCACTTCTTCCTCGAGGCACCCATGGGCAAGTCCAAACGGATCGTCATCATCGGCGGCGTGGCCGGAGGGGCCTCGGCCGCCGCCCGGGCCAGGCGCCTTTCCGAAGACGCCGAGATCACGGTGTTCGAGCGGGGCCCCTACGTGTCCTTCGCCAACTGCGGGCTGCCCTACCACATCGCCGGCATCATCCCCGACCGGGCCAAGCTCCTGGTGCAGACACCCCAGAGCCTCATGGCGCGGTTCAACCTGGATGTGCGCGTGAACACCCTGGTGGAGGGCATCGACCCCGCCGCCCGCGCCGTCACCGTGCGCGACCTCAGGACCGGAAGGGTCAGCCAGCAGCCCTACGACGCCCTGGTCCTGAGCCCCGGGGCCGAACCCATCCGGCCACCCCTGCCCGGCATCGAGGATCCCCGGATCCACACCCTGCGCAACATGGGCGACATGGACGCCATCCTCCAGGGCCTCGAGGGCGTCACCCGCACCCTGGTGATCGGCGCGGGCTACATCGGCCTCGAGATGGCCGAGGCCCTCCGCCACCGCGGCCTGGACGTGGTCCTGGTGGAGCGGCTGGACCAGGTCATGGCCGTGGCTGACGCGGACATGGTGGCCGCCCTGCACGACGAACTGGCGCGCAATGGCGTGGACCTGCGCCTGGGCACCTCCGTGGAGGGCTTCCGCACCGAAGGCGCTGACCTGATGGCGAGCCTCTCCGACGGCACCTCCGTGGCCTTCGGCCTGGCGGTCCTGGCCATCGGGGTGCGGCCCGAAACTTCCCTGGCGCGGGCCGCGGGCCTGGCCCTGGGTTCCTCGGGCGGCATTCTCGTGGACGAGCACATGCGCACCAGCGACCCCTCCATCTGGGCCGTGGGCGACGCGGTGGAAGTGCGGGATGCCGTCCTGGACGGCCCGGCCCTCATCCCCCTGGCGGGCCCCGCCAACCGGCANNGGCAGGGGCGCATCGCCGCCGACGCCATCCTCGGACGCCCCTCGGCCTACAAGGGCACCCAGGGCACGGCCATCTGCAAGGTGTTCGGCCTGGCCTTCGCCATGACCGGCCTTTCGGAAAAGGTCCTCCAGCGCAAGGGCGTGGCCTTCCGCAAGGTCTACGTCCACCCCGCCGACCACGCCACCTACTACCCCGGCGCGCAGGCACTCAGCCTCAAGCTGCTCTTCGAGCCGGAGGCGGGCCACATCCTGGGCGCCCAGGCCGTGGGCGCCGCGGGCGTGGACAAGCGCATCGACGTCATCGCCACGGCCATGCGCGGCGGCCTCACGGTCTACGACCTGGAGGATTCGGAGCTCTGCTACGCCCCGCCCTTCGGCAGCGCCAAGGACCCCATCAACATGGCGGGCTTCGTGGCCGCCAACGTCCTGCGCGGCGACGTGGCCCTGTGGGAACCCGAGGAGCTGGCCTCCCTGGGCGCCGGCCAGGAGCTGCTGGACGTGCGCACCCTGCAGGAATTCCGCAACGGCACCATCCCCGGCGCGCGCCTGGCGCCCGTGGACGAGCTGCGGGACCGCCTGGACGAGCTGGACCCCGCCACGGAGTACCTGGTGTTCTGCCAGGTGGGCCTCCGGGGCTACGTGGCCAGTCGGCTCCTGTCCCAGCTGGGCTTCAAGGTGCGCAACCTCTCCGGCGGCTACAAGCGCTACCAGATGTGGAAGGGCACCGCCGCCGCCCGCACCGCCCCCACCTGCTGCAGTTGAGCCGATGGCGATCTCCCCGAAAATCGCGCGCTTCGTGTGGCCGCTGGCGGCGGCCCTGGCCCTCCTGCCCTGGGTGGGCGCCGCCACCGCCCTGCTTTCCGGGGCCGCCCTGGCCCTGCTCCTGGGCAACCCCTACCAGCCCCTCTTCAAACGGTGGACGAGCCGGCTCCTGACCTGGTCCGTGGTGGGCCTGGGCGCGGGCATGGACCTGCGCGTGGTGATCAAGGCCGGCATCCACGGCCTGGGGTACACGGTGGTGAGCATTTCCCTGACCCTGGCCTTGGGCTTCTGGCTGGCCCGGCGCCTGGGCGTTGCCGGCAACACCGGAATCCTCGTGAGTGCGGGCACCGCCATCTGCGGCGGCAGCGCCATCGCGGCCGTGGCCCCGGTCATCGGCGCCGAGGAGCACGAGACCTCCGTTGCCCTGGGCACCGTGTTCCTCCTCAACGCCGCCGCCCTGGTGATCTTCCCCCCTGTGGGCCACGCGCTCCACCTCTCCCAGGAGGGTTTCGGCCTCTGGTCGGCCCTGGCCATCCACGACACAAGCTCCGTGGTGGGTTCGGCCATGGCCTACGGTCCCAAGGCCCTGCAGATCGCCGTGACGGTCAAGCTGGCCCGCGCCCTGTGGATCGTGCCCGTGGCCTTCGGCATCGGTATGCTCCGCCGCAAGGAGAAGGGCGGCGTCAAGGGCAAGCGCCCCTGGTTCATCCTGGGCTTCCTCGTGGCCGCCGCCCTGGCCACCTACATCCCCGCCCTGCACCTCCCCGCCCAGTGGGTGGCCCGGGGCGCCAAACAGGGCCTGGTGCTGACCCTTTTCCTCATCGGCGCGGGGCTGACGCCGGAGACGCTCCGGAAGGTCGGAGTCAGACCCTTCCTGCACGGGCTCCTCCTGTGGATCGTCATCGGCTCCNNCTGGCCGCGGTGGTGGCCGGGATCATCCATTAGTCCCCGGCTGCCGGGATCTGAGCCATTTCCTTTCATCCCATTCATCCCGACCATCCCCTTCACATCCCCGATCCAGCAGGGCAGGCGCAGGGATAAAGGGGATTTTCGGGATGAATGGGATAAGGACTGCGTGGCCAGATTTTGGTTCAATCGGCGAAGCCTGGCGGCGGGCGTTGCCTTTACGTGAACATATGCTCATAATTTGAAAATCCCAGAGGCAACACCATGGCCGACTCCCGCATCGCGATACCCTCCTCCCTCCCCGGCGGCCTCGACGCCGCCGTGGACGCCCACTTCGGCCATTGCGCCCTCTACACGGTGGTCGACATCGAGGCCGGCAAGGTGGCCCGGGTGAGAACCCTCCCCAGCGTCCCCCACGCCCAGGGCGGGTGCCTTGCGGCCGTGGACCACCTGGCCCGCAACGGCGTCACCCAGCTCATCGCCGGCGGGCTGGGCATGCGGCCCCTGATGGGATTCAACCAGGCCGGGATCCAGGTCTTCCGCGGCACCGGCCTGCCCTCCGTAGGCGAGGCGGTGGCGGCCCACCTCAGGGGGGACCTGGAAGCGTTCACCCGGGAATTCACCTGCGCGGGCGGCGGACACCACGCTCACTAAGCTCTTCGTTCCCAAGAGCTGTCCATTTCGTGAAGCGACTCCTGCCTCCCATTTTAAAATAAACGATCTTGGGGTCGCCAAATCTCCGGTCCCTCCATGCGCATGCCGATGAATGAGGAGCATCGACTACCGAGGAGGGCCCATGCGCATTCCCGTTGCAATCGCAGGTCTGATGTTCGTTGGAGCGGCCCTTTCCGGGCAGGTGACCGTCCGGATCGGTGGCGGCACCGCCATCCAGGCCATCTTCGAACCCATCAAGCCGCACCTGGAGCAGGACCGGGGCATCCGGCTCGAGCTCTCCGACCAGGGACCGGACGCGTCCTTCCTGGACCTCCAGGCGGGCCGCCTCGAAGCGGCGGTGGCCGGCACCACCCTGGAAAGCTGGCTGGACATGATGAAGGCCAAGGGTGTGGCCGTGAGGCCGGCCTTTGACTACAAGCACATCCAGATCGGCGAGGACCGGCTCAGCGTCCTGGTCAATCCGGACGTGGTGACGGATCTCGATGTCCTCGCCATGGATTTCAACCTCCAGAAGATCAAGGGGATCTTCACGGGCGCTTACAAGAACTGGAAGGAGGTGGGCGGGCCGGACCTGCCCATCGTCGTGATCCTTGGCAAGAAGACCGCCGGCGCCAACCGCGAGTTCCAGGAGAAGGTGCTTGGAGGGCAGCCCTTCACGAAGGCCCTGGTGGAAGTGGGCACTGTTCCCGAGATCATCGAGGCCCTGGTCAAGACCAAAGGAGCCATCGGCATCGGGCCCCTGGCCGTGACGACCAACACCCGCATCTGGTCGCCGGTGCAGGCGCCCCAGATCGTCCGCCCCTTCACGCTGGTCATGCGGGACGATCTCACCCCCGAGCAGAAGAAGGCCGTGGCCGGCATGGTGGAATACATCCTCGGACCCGGGCGCAAATACCTCTCCCGTTAGCCAGCCGCCACCGCCCACCGGCCCCCGAATGCCAGTAAGCTGACGGAGTCGCCACGAACTGCCATCGGATTTCCGCCAGGTTGGAGCCGCCCCATGCCCGAAGACGCAGCCATGCATCCCTCTTCCGACCTTGCGGAATATGCGCTGGAAGTGCCCTTGAACTGCCACCACTGCAAGAAGGACATCCACCTCGTGCACGTGGTCCGCCTTCTCAGGACCCGGGTGAGCTTCGTCTCCACCCTTCCCCGGCGTGGCCACGTCATCGTCTGCCCTGAATGCAGGGGCATCCTTTCGGGCGATCTGGGCGGGATCGCCTGACCTGCCCCCAACCGTCCGGGAACCCGAACGCCCAGACGTGCAACCCTAGTCACCCGCCTCCCTGCCAGGCAGTGTGACCTGTGCATTGGCATGCCCAAGGAACGGCGCCCAGCCCCAAGGGCCCCATACTATATGGGCCAGGCGACCACTCAAGCTGGCACCCTTGCCGGCCCTGAGGCCGGTGAACCCATGCGAACGACCTTGAACGCCTTTCCTGAACCGGGCTGGAGAAATTTCATCCCCGGGGGTTGACACTTTTCAGAACTCTATTATTCTATGGTTGTATAGATAAAGGACGAACGAGTTGACTCTCACCTCCCCTTTGATCAGCGACGTCAGCAGGCTCTTCGCCGCCCTGGGCGACGAGTCCCGCCTCAAGATCCTCAAGGTGCTCGTGGACGCCGGCCGTCCCATGGCGCAGGGCGCCGTGGCCGAGGCCGCGGGCCTTTCCCAGGCCAACGCCAGCAAGCACCTCATCCATCTGGCCCGGGTGGGCCTGGTGACCCGCGAGCCCGTGGGCAACCAGGTCCTGTTCACCCCCGTGGCCCCCCTCGTCCCCGATGTCTGCGACCTGATGTGCGCCCACGTGGCCCGGCGCATCCAGGACGCCTATTCGTCCATGTCCTAGGAGTACTGAACGATGTTCGATTTCGCGAAGCGGATCATCCCGCCCCTGGNNCCAGCAGCCGCTCACCGTACAGGACGCCATCCGCCAGGCCTGGTCGGGCCAGAGCGGCCTCAAGGCCGGCGAAGCCATGGTCGAGCGCGCCCGGTACGACGCCGAGGCCCTGCGCGGCCTCAACCTCCCCACGCTCACCGTGGGCGCGGGGGTGACCCGCACCAACGAGCCGATGATGGTCTT
>DBME01000464.1:16794-16921 GCA_002298155.1 Holophagaceae bacterium UBA706
CACGGGCTTCGGCGCCTACCTCAACGTCGCCCAGCCCCTCTACGCCGGGGGACGGCTGGACGCGGCGGCCCGGGCCGGCGCGGCCATGGCGGGCAGCGAGGGCGCGAGCCAGGCCTACCGCCGTCAA
>DBME01000192.1 GCA_002298155.1 Holophagaceae bacterium UBA706
GTGGCGGGCCAGAAGCTGGGCTCGGCCTTCGCGGAGCTTTGGCTGCGCGACCCCGCGGCCCGCAAGCTCGTGGAGGAGGTGCGGGCCGCGGAGTGGCGGTAGCTACTTCATGGCCAGCAGGAGGAAGCCCAGCCCCAGGAGGCTGCCGGCGAGGCCGTAGAGGATGACGCGCATGGGGCTGGCCTCCAGAGCCGGGTCCAGGGCGGGCAGGCGCGGGTCGCCCTTCCGGTTGCCGTTCCACTTCCAACGGTCGGGCCTCCGACGCCGTTCCCAGGGGGGGATGCGGGAGCTGGGCAGGCGAGTGGGCGGGTGTCGTGAGATGTTCATGAAATATTAATCCGAAGCGATCGCCTTCAAGATAATGTATGAATGAATAATTGCAAGAGACCGCTTGAACGGATTCCGCCGGCTCCTAACATGGGAACCTCAAATTCCCAGCAGGAGCCCCTATGCGATGCTTCGCTGCAAGCCTGACCCTGGCCTTCATGTGCTGCGCCCTGGGGGCGCAGGTGACCACCCTCCGGGTGGGGGCCGTCACCGCCATTCCCGGCCTTTTCGATCCCCTCAAGCCGGCCCTGGAGAAGGAACTGGGCATCCACCTCACGTACAAGGAGGAATCCGGCGTGGACCTCCTCACGGACGTGGAAGCCGGAGCCCTGGACGTGGCCGTGGCGGGCATCTCCATGGAGGGATGGCTGGACGCCATGAAGGCCAAGGGCCGGCCCGTGAAGCCCATCGAGAGCTATGATCACCGCCGCATCGGCACGGACCGCCTGAGCGTCCTTGTGAGTCCCGACGTGGTGTCGGACGCGACCGCCCTGGCCATGGACCTGGATCGTGAGCAGATCAAGGGCCTGTTCACCGGGCGCATCCGCAACTGGAAGGAGCTGGGAGGCCCTGACCTTCCGGTGGTCGTGCTGGTGAGCCGGATCTTCGTGACCACGGCCAAGGCGTTCCGGGATGGCGCCCTGGATGGCCAGCCCATCGTCGAAGGCCACGGGATGATCGAGGGAGGGATCTACGACATCGCCAAAGCCCTCTGCGAGACCAAGGGCGCCATCACCTTCGGCCCGCTCGGCCTCACCGGGAACACCCGCATCTGGTCGCCGGCCCAGGCCCCCAAGATCGAGCGCCCCTTCACCCTGGTGGTCTCGCCAACCCTCGACCCCGCCCGGAAGAAGACGGTGGAGGCGATGATCGCGTTCATCAATGGACCGGGCCAGGCCATCCTGGCGAAGTGATCAGCCCTCGGCGTGGTCCCGGGGCCCGGCGGGTTCGAGCCAGCCGCGGGTGCGCTCCACGGCCTTGCGCCATTCGCCCATGAGGGCTGAGCGCTCCGCCTGCCCCATGACGGGCTCGAAGCGCTTCCCGGGCCGCCAGTTGCGGGTGATCTGGCCGGTGTCGGCCCAGAACCCCACAGCCAGACCGGCCAGGTAGGCGGCGCCCAGGGCGGTGGTCTCGGTGATCTCGGGACGCACCACGGTGACGCCGAGAATGTCGGCCTGGAACTGCATGAGGAGGTCGTTGCGGGATGCGCCGCCGTCCACGCGCAGCTCCGTGAGGCGGATGCCCGAATCGGCCTCCATGGCGCCGATGACGTCGGCGGTCTGGTAGGCGATGGATTCCAGCACCGCCCGGGCGATGTGGCCGCGGTTGCTGCCGCGGGTGAGGCCGAAGAAGGTGCCCCGGGCGCTGGAGTCCCAGTAGGGCGCGCCCAGGCCCACGAAGGCCGGCACGTGGTAGACGCCCCCGTTGCCGGGGACGCTGGCGGCCAGGGCCTCCACGTCCGCCGAGGACGTGATGATGCCGAGCCCATCCCGCAGCCATTGCACCGCGGCCCCAGCCATGAAGACGCTGCCTTCCAGGGCGTAGGACGTGGCGCCCCCCACCTGCCAGAGGGTGGTGGTGAGGAGACGGTTGCGGGAGGTGGTGGGGCGGTCGCCGGTGTTGAGCAGGAGGAAGCAGCCGGTGCCGTAGGTGTTCTTGGCCATGCCGGATTCGAGGCAGGCCTGGCCGAAGGTGGCGGCCTGCTGATCCCCGGCGAGGCCCGCCACGGGGATGGGGCCGCCCAGCAGGGCGGGGTCCGAGGTTCCAACGACGCCACTGGATTCCACCACGCGCGGAAGGACCGCGGCCGGGATGCGCAGGACCTCGAGCAGCTCCGCATCCCACTGGCCCGTGTGGATGTTGAAGAGCAGCGTGCGGGAGGCGTTGCTGGGGTCGGTGACGTGCTGTCCCGTGAGCTTCCACGCGAGCCAGCAATCGATGGTGCCGAAGGCAAGCTCGCCGCGTTCGGCGCGCTCCCGGGCCCCGGGAAGGGTGTCGAGCAGCCACTGCAGCTTGGTGCCGGAGAAGTAGGCGTCCAGCACGAGGCCGGTGCGCTCCTGGAAGAAGAAGGCCAGGCCCCGCGCCCGCAGCTCGTCGCAGATGGCCGAGGTGCGCCGGTCCTGCCACACGATGGCCGGCGCCAGGGGCTCACCCGTGGCGCGGTCCCACAGGACGGTGGTCTCCCGCTGGTTGGTGATGCCGATGGCCGCCACGTCGCCCGGGGCCGCCCCGGCCCTGGCCAGGACCTCCCGGGCCACCTCGAGCTGGGTGCGCCAGATCTCCTGGGCGTCGTGCTCCACCCAGCCGGGCTGGGGGAAGTGCTGGGTGAACTCCTTCTGGGCCACCCCGGCCACGGCACCCCTCCGGTCGAAGAGGAGCGCCCGCGAACTGGTGGTTCCCTGGTCGAGGGCTAGGATGTAGGACATTCAGATAGTTTTGCGCTTTTCGATCAGAAGGTCCACAACGGTGGGGTCGGCGAGGGTGGTGATGTCGCCCAGCTCGGCGTACTCCTCCGAGGCGATCTTGCGCAGGATCCGGCGCATGATCTTGCCCGAGCGGGTCTTGGGGAGGCCGGGGGTGATGAGGATGACGTCCGGCGTCGCGAAGGGGCCGATGTGGTGGCGCACTTCGTTCTTGAGCTCGCCGATGAGCTCGGCGGATTCCTCCCAGCCCGCGGTGAGGATGACGTAGGCGAAGATCCCCTGGCCCTTGATGTCGTGGGGGAAGCCCACCACGGCGGCCTCGGCGCAGGCGGGGTGCGTCACCAGGGCGCTCTCGACCTCGGCGGTGCCCATGCGGTGGCCGGAGACGTTGATGACGTCGTCGACCCGGCCGGTGATCCAGTAGTAGCCGTCCTCGTCCCGGCGGCAGCCGTCGCCGGTGATGTAGTAGCCCAGGAAGGGCCGCAGGTAGGTCTGCACGAAGCGCTGGTGGTCGTTCTGGATGGTGCGGGCCATGCCCGGCCAGGGGTTGCGGATGGCCAGCAGGCCCGAGACGCCGTTGCCCTCGACCTCGGCGCCCTGTTCCGTGAGGACCACCGGCTCGACCCCGAAGAAGGGCAGGGTGGCCGAGCCCGGCTTGAGGGGGGTGGCTCCCGGCAGCGGGCTGATCATGATGCCGCCGGTCTCGGTCTGCCACCAGGTGTCCACCACCGGGCAGCGGCCTTCACCGACCACCCCGTGGTACCAGCGCCAGGCTTCGGGGTTGATGGGCTCGCCGACGCTCCCCAGGATGCGCAGGGAGGAGCGGTCGTACTTCTCCACGAAGGTGTTCCCCTCCCGGGCCACGGCCCGGATGGCGGTGGGGGAGGTGTAGAACTGGGTGATCTTGTGCCGCTCGACCATGTCCCAGTAGCGCCCGGCGTCCGGGAACGTGGGGATGCTCTCGAAGAGCAGCGTGGTGGCGCCGTTGCAGAGGGGGCCGTAGAGCACGTAGGAATGCCCCGTGATCCACCCGATGTCCGCCACGCAGGCGTAGATGTCGCCGGGGTGGTAGTCGAAGACGTACTGGTGCGTGAGGGCGGCGTGGAGCAGGTAGCCCGCGGTGGTGTGGGCCACGCCCTTGGGTTTGCCGGTGCTGCCGGAGGTGTAGAGGAGGAAGAGCGTGTCCTCGCTGTCCATGTGCTCGATGGGGCAGAAGGGCCGCTCGGCGTCCATGGCGGGCCGCAGCCACACGTCGCGCTGGGGGTAGAAGGGGATCTTGTTGCCGGTGCGCTGGGCCACGAAGACGAACTTGACGGTGGGGCAGGCCATGACGGCCTCGTCCACGGTGCGCTTGAGGGGGATGATCTTGCCGCCCCGCAGGCCCTCGTCGGCGGTGATGACGGCCTTGCAGCGCGCGTCGTTGATGCGGTCCCGCAGGCTCTCGGCACTGAAGCCCGCGAAGACCACGTTGTGCACCGCGCCGATGCGGGCGCAGGCCAGCATGGCGTAGGCGGCCTCGGGGATCATGGGCATGTAGATGGCGACCCGGTCGCCCTTCTTGATGCCGTGATGGCGCAGCACGTTGGCAAGCCGGCACACCTCGCGCTGGAGTTCGCGGTAATCGATGGTGCGGCCTTCGCCGGGGGTGTCGGACTCCCAGATGATGGCCGGCTGGGAACCGCGGGTGGAGGCGTGGCGGTCCACGCAGTTGTGGCAGGCGTTGAGGCGCCCGTTGAGGAACCACTGGGCCTGGCCCCATTCCCAGTCGTACTCCCGGACCTTGCTGAAGGGGTGGAACCAGTCCAGGGACTTGTGGGCCTGCTCCTCCCAGAAACCCTCGGGATCCGCGATGCTGCGGTCGTACATCTCCTTGTAGGCTTCCATGGAACCCAGATGGGCCCGGTTCCGCATCGCCTCGGAGGGCGGGAAGATCTCGGTCGGAATGGGGGCATCGCCTTCTGGAAGTTGCGGCATGGCATCTCCTGGCAGGGTCGGGGGGTTCTGGTGGTGGAACATCCTATATCACTTTCAATTCCCAAAACAATTTGAACTCGCGCAAACTTCCAGGATGGACAACGCCTCCCCCGCCGAACTGGCCCTCCAACTGCTGTTCAAGAAACTGCACCCCCACCTGGAGGACGCGGCCCACGCCCTGGCCAAGGGCGCCGGGGCCAAGGACCTGGAACGGCTCCACGGCAAGCTGACCACCGCCTGCGCCCAGGCCTCGGAAATCCTGGAGGGTCTGTCGTCCCAGTGCGAGGGGCCCCTCGCGGAAAGCCTCGACACCCTTTCGGCCAACCTCACACCTCTTGGGGTCGGCTACCAGCAATTACTGATTTTGGTTCAGTTGTGCCTTGAGGAGGCGCCGGCGGACCTCCTGCCCTTCGTGCCCCAGGGGGCCGTCGCGGCATCCAGCTGGGGCAAGCGCATGGTGGCGTTCCTGGGGCAGCTCGAGGATCCCGCGTTCCAGGCCCGGGCGCGCTGGTCCGCGGTGGATCCGGACCTGGGCGACGAGGCCCTGGTGGACGATGATCTCTAGGGTGGCGTAGAATAATAAATAGATTATACATGGATCACTCTGCCTTCCGCCCGCCGGAGGATCCATGGCTTTGCGCGCCCGGCCCCTGGCCGTCTCCATCACCGCCATCCTGGCCCTGGCCTTCGCCGTCTCCGTGGCCCGGCTGGCCCTGCAGCGCCATGCCGTGGAGAAGGCGGCCTGGGAGGAATGCCACGGCCAGGCGCAGGCGGCCGCCGGAGAGGTGCAGAAGCTTCTGGGGGACCTGGAAGGCCGGGTCCACACCCTGGCGGAGGGTCTCTCGGCGGGCAGGGTCCGGGTGGGAGACCTTCCCGCCGTCCTGGAGTCCTCCCTGACCCAGGCCCCGGCCTGCGCCTCGCGCATGGGGGTGATGTTCGCGCCCTTCGCGGCGGATCCCGCCCACCGGCTGCGGGCGCCCTCCGCCGCGCGCCAGGAGGGCGCCATCCAGGTGGATGCCGGCCTCGGGCCGGAGGACTACACGGGGCTGCCCTGGTTCCAGCAGGACCTCCGGCAGCCCAACTGGAACGATCCCCACGCGGCCCTGGGGACGGGGGATCTCCTGGTGGACTACTCCGAGCCCTTCCGGCTTCCCGGCGCCTCCTCCCCCTCGGGGGTCGTGAGGGTGGAAGTCACCATGAAGGACATCCAGAAGCTGGTGGGGGCCCTGGCGCCGGGCAGCTCGGGCTACGGCTTCCTGCTGTCGGACAAGGGCGTCTACCTGGCGGATCCCGTCGACGAGCACGTGCGGAACCGCAGGACCTTCGAATCCGTGGCCCGGGAACTGGGGGACCAGGGCCGGCTCGCCATCGCCCGCGCCGCGCTCGGGCACCGCGCGGATTTCAGGGAGAGCGTGAGCTCCATGACCGACCTGAAGACCTGGATCTTCCTGGAGCCGGTGCCCGCGGCCCGGTGGTCCCTGGGAACGGTGATCATCAAGGACGAGCTCGTCCTGGAGCCGCACGACCTGAACCGCACGCTGGCGAAGGTGGTGACGCTGGGCTTGGCCTGCGGGCTGTCGGCGCTGTTCCTCCTCTGCGGCCCGCGGCCCCTGGACGGGAGACGGCTGTGGATCCTCTCCACGGCCGGGTCGGTGGCCGTGGCCGCGGCCATCGGGACCTTGTGGTACTTCGCCTGCACGATCCACGACCGCTCGCGCACCCAGGAGGTGCAGGTCATGAGCCTGGCCAGCCGGGATGCCTTCCTCCGGCGGTATTCCAATCTGGGCGCGGGCTTCAAGGAGGTCTCCTCCACCTTCGTGCCCACCGGCATCTTCATCCAGCAGCTGGAGCTGAGCGGGGACAACCGCATGCGGATCTCGGGGCAGGTCTGGGAGCGCCTGCCCAAGGACTTCCCCGTGGAGGCCCGCGGCGTGGTCTTCCCCGAGGCCGTCACCTGCGAAATGGGGGCCGGGTTCATCAAGAAGGACGCCAATGGCCTGACCCTGGTCCAGCCGTTCCGGGGCGTCTTCCCGATGCAGACCGACAGCACCGTCACCTACCCTTTCGACAGGTCCTCGGTGCGTCTGCGCATCTGGCCGAAGCTCTTCTACGGGAACACCGTCCTCGTGCCGGACCTGGAGGCCTACACCCTGCTCGTCCCCGCCTCGCTGCCGGGCATCGACAAGGGGCTGGGCCTTTCCGGCTGGCGCCTGAACCAGAGCCGGTTCTCCTTCATCATCCAGGCCTACAACACCAATTTCGGTATCAGCGACTACACGGGCCAGCAGGATTCCCCCGAACTGGCCTACGCCTTCAGCCTGAAGCGGAATTTCATCAACCCATTCATCGCCACCTTCCTGCCCATCCTGGTGGTGGCGGGCCTGATGTTCACCCTCCTCATGACCTCGACCCGCTCCCGGGACAGCATCGCCCTCACGGGCTACAACACCTTCAACATCCTCCGGGCCGTGATCTCGCTCTTCTTCCCGGTGGTCATCGCCCAGATCAACCTCCGGAACCACATCCTCACGGAGGGGCTGCTCTACGTGGAGTACTACTACTTCGTCATCTACCTGATGGTCCTGCTGGTGGCCGTCAACGCCCTCGCCGTGGCCTACTGGGACCACCCGGGGCTGCAGGAGGGGGAGAACCGGATCGCCAAGGTGCTCTTCTGGCCCTTCCTCACCCTCTCCTTCTACGGGATATCGGTCCTCTACCTCCTGTGATCCGCCGTTGACGGGGCCTCGTAATTTGAGGCAAGCTGCCCTCCAGGAGGCGCCCCATGAGGACTGCCCTGTTCCCGATCCTGGTCCTTGGCCTGTCTTCCGCCCTGCGCGGCGGGGAGCCCCCCGTGGCGCCCAAAGTCCCGGTCACCAGCCTCCGGTTCCAGGAATCGGTGGTGGACCCCTACGCCTGGCTGCGCGACAAGACCGACGCGAAGGTGCTCTCGCACCTCGCCGCCGAGAACGCCTACACGGAGGCCGCCACCAGGGACCTCCAGCCCCTGCGGGAGACGCTCTACAAGGAGATGCTGGGCCGCATGAAGCAGACCGACCTGTCCGTCCCGGTGCGGCGCGGGCGGTTCTACTACTACACGCGCACCGAGGAGGGCAGGCAGTATCCCATCCACTGCCGGAAGCCGGCCGGCGCCGGCGACGCCTTCGACCCGGCCGCGGTGGAGGAGAAGCTCCTGGACCTCAACGAGCTGGCCAAGGGCGCCTTCCTCGGGCTGGACAGCTTCGAGGTCAGCGACGACGGCAACTTCCTGCTGTATTCCACCGACACCACGGGCTACCGCCAGTACGACCTCCACCTCAAGGACCTGCGCACCGGCAAGGTGATGGCCGCCATCGCCGCCCGGGTCACCGCCGTGGAGTGGGCCAGCGACAACCGCACCTTCGTCTACGCCACGGAGGACGCCGTCACCAAGCGTTCCGACCATATCTGGCGGATGACGGCCGGGGGCAAACCCGAGCTTCTGTACGAGGAAAAGGACGAGCTCTACGGGGTCGGCCTGCACCGCACCAAGGACGGCAAGTTCCTCGTGATGGACATCGACAGCACGGACACCTGGGAATGCCGCTACCTCGACGCCTCCAAGCCGGAAGGCGCCTTCAAGGTCATGCTGCCCCGCCAGAAGGGACACAAGTACACCCTGGACCACCGGGAAGGGCTCTTCTACATCCGCACGAACCGGGACGCCACCGACTTCCGGATCATCACCGTCCCCGTGGGCGACCCCGGGGCCAGGACCTGGACCACCTTCGTCCCCGCGCGCCCCGGCGTCCTGGTGGGCGGCTTCGAACTCTTCCGGAACCACGCGGTGGTGCGTGAGCGGGTCGAGGGCCTCGATCATTACCGGGTGCTGGACTTCCGCACGGGCGCGTGGCGGGAGATCCCGATGCCCGAGGCGGTCTACCATGTGTCCGGCGGCCTGACGCCCGAGTACGACACCCATGAGTTCCGGTTCCGCTACGAGTCCCAGGTGACGCCGCCTTCCACCTACGACTACCACCTGGAATCAGGAGCCCTGACCCTGCTCAAGCGTGAGGAGGTGAAGGGCTACGACCCGTCGCTCTACACCACGGAACGCGTGTGGGCCACAGCCCGCGATGGCGTGAAGGTGCCCATGAGCGTCGTCTACCGGAAGGGCCTCGTCCGTGACGGCAAGGCACCGGTGTGGCTCTACGCTTACGGATCCTACGGCGTGAGCTGGCCCGCGGGCTTCGACGCGAACCGCGTCAGCCTCCTGGACCGGGGGGTCGTATACGTCCTGGCCCACATCCGGGGCGGGGGCGAACTGGGCGAAGCCTGGCACCACGAGGGCATGCTGATGAAGAAGAAGACCACCTTCACGGACTTCATCGACTGCGCCGAGAGCCTCGTGGCCGGGAAGTGGACGTCCAGCGACCGGCTCGTGATCGAGGGCGGCAGCGCCGGGGGCCTGCTCATGGGCGCCGTGGCCAACATGCGGCCCGACCTCTTCAAGGCGGTGCATGCGGGCGTTCCCTTCGTGGACGTGATGAACACGATGCTGGATCCGACCCTGCCGCTGACGGTGGGGGAATACCTGGAATGGGGCAACCCCAACGAGAAGGCCGCCTACGACTACATGCGCTCGTACAGCCCCTACGACAACCTGGAGCGCAAGGCCTATCCCGCCATGCTGGTCACCAGCAGCCTCAACGACAGCCAGGTGGGGTTCTGGGAGCCGGCCAAGTACGTCGCGCGCCTGCGCACCCTGAAGACGGACAAGAACGAACTCCTGCTGAAGATGAAGCTGGAGCCGGGAGGGCACGGGGGGGCTTCGGGGCGGTACGACCGGCTGAAGGACAAGGCCTTCGAATACGCCTGGATGCTCAAGCAGATGGGCATCACGCATTAGAGGCGTTCACCATCGTCGGCCGGGGCCATGACGGAAGTTCCAGCATGGGTGCACTGGACGACGTTCTCATCTCCTTGCGAATTTCCACGGCATCGCACCACCGCGACTTTGCTTTTCGCGGCGGTGCGGGTGCGGGGACACCGCATGCTCCATTCACGGTTTCGGAAGGAATTCCTCAATCGACCCATCACCCATTGTCCCAATGAACTGAAATAGTTAAGAAACTGATCAGACGCAGAGATTCGCAGAGGCACAGAGTCCGCAGAGGGTATTTGCGAATCCTGCTC
>DBME01000218.1:0-9717 GCA_002298155.1 Holophagaceae bacterium UBA706
CGCCGAGGAGCCGAGGATCGCCGGGAAAAGATTGGACAGAAATGGGAGCTTTATCCGCCGAACAGTTCTCGATCCCGGATCTTGATGGGGTCCTGGTAGTGCGCCTCCCACCAGGCCGCTTCGCCGTCCTTGCGGGGCGGCTTGGCGAGGGTGAGAGCCTCCTGGGCTTCCTCCGCCTCGGCCACGGCCACCCGGAAGTGGTAGTGGTCGAAGATGCGCAGGGCCTCGACCATGTAGGAGGTCGCCACCTCGGGATCCTGGATGAGGAGCAGGTTCTCGCCGTTTGAGATGTCGGCGGGGGAGGAGAAGTTGTAGGAGCCCAGGTAGACCCGGGCCGTGGGCTTGTCGAAATCCACCACGAGGAACTTGTGGTGCATGCGGGTCCCGCCGGCCGCGGAGGGCTCCTTGGAGAAGGGCTCGGGCAGGTCCTTGGCCAGGGCCGAGGCATACACCGGCACCTCGTTGGCGCCGGGCCGCTTCAGGTAGAGGCCTCCCTTCAGCCTCTTGTCCGAGATGCCGTACACGAAGAGCTTCTTGTTCGCCGAAACCCTAAGGATGGCATCCAACACCGGGCCCGGCGTCTCGTAGAGGAAGGCCAGCGAATAGAACAGCGAGGAGGTGGTGCCCTGCTCCACGTCGTCGGCGACGGAGGCCAGCAGGGCGTTGTCGGGCGCGTGCGGCGAGAATGCCACCTTCGCGTCGATGCCCTTGAGGCCCAGGTCGTTCCATTCCGCGCTGGGGTCGGCGCCGAAGGTCTTGGCGGTGCCGTTCCAGTAGGCGTCGAAGGCCTTGAGGAAGATGTCCACCGGCTTGGCCCCGTGAAGGATCATCGCGTTGTTGGACTGCACGTAGAAGGCGCGCCAGCTGAAGTTGGTGGAACCGCACACGACCGTCTTGCCTTTCGGGCCGTCCACCACGATGGTCTTGTTGTGCTGGAGGCTGCGCATGTGCTGGCGCTTCACGGCGGACTTGCCGGCGGACTTCGCAAGCTTGGCCGCGGCAAGGGTTTCCGCGGAACCGTCGCCGCCATGGTCCTTGCTGTCGTCGATGATGATCTTCAGGCGCTTGCCCAGCTTCACCAGCCGGGTCACGACCTCGGGCTGGTTCAGGTCGTAGGCCACCACGCGCACCTGGGCGTCGGTGTCGGCGATGGCCTCGTCCAGCACGGCGAGGATGGCATCCCTCGCCTCGAACCCCATCCAGGCATAGGCCTCATCGGCCTTGGGGTGGGTGGGCTTGAAGGAAAGGCCCTCCGCGGCCTTGGCCGGGATCAGGGTCTTGAGCCCGTCGGGCGTCCCGAAGCGGTCCACGAAGGCCTGGGACGACACGAAGCCCTGGGTGAAGGCTACGTTGAGCTTCCCTGGACGCGTCTCGCGCCGCAGCTCGAGGGCCGCCTCCTGGGCCTCGCCGTAGGAGAGCTGGTCCCGGGCGTCCATGTACACCGGCGTCACCCGGTACACGAATTCCCCGGGCAGTTCGGCCTTGCGGGGGAAATGCACCCACCGGAACTTCTGGATGGGGGACTTCAGCGTCGAGAGGGTCCCCGAGCCGTTTCCCGCGGCGGGAAAGCCCAGGCGGTTGTTGAGCGCGTAGAACTGCCCGCCGCCCGGCTCCTTGTATTCGATGGCGAAGCCCACGAAGGAGAGGGTGGGCCGCACCAGCTTCCAGTTCATGGCCACCAGGACCATGCCCTCGCCACGGTACAGTTTCAAGGTGAAGGGAGCGGCCGGGTTCTTGCCCTCGGCCACGAACGGTTTGTCCATCGTCGGTCTCCTGGGGAATGCTGATGGGATGGTTCGCTTCAGGTCGTGCGGAATTTCAGCAGGGGCTGATCCTCCCGGCCGCGTCGATGGCCAAGGGCATGAAGTCGGTGCGGTCGCCCGGGGACACCAGGCTGCCGGTATTCCAGCAGCGCAGGGTCCCCCCGTCCTTCAGGGCGAGGTTCTGGCCGGGGATGGTCTCGTGGGTGTGGCCGAACACCAGTTCCTCCACCTGCGCGCCCCGCAGGGAGGGATCGCGCCGGGCGCAGGAAAGGAAGTCGGCGATCTTTCCGACGTTCCTGGCGTCGCTCAGGAAGTTCGTGACATTGCGGCTCGTGGGCAGCGCCTTGCCGTCCGCGGACTGCTTGATGGCGAATTCCAGGATCTTGCGCAGCAGGACCATCCCCGCGTCGATGAGGCGGTCGGTGCCCCACTCCTCCAGCTTGCCCTTCCAGCCGGAGACGCCCTCGAAACTCGCGGCGTCATCCAGAATGTGCCGGAGGGCGTCGAGGATCTTGGCCACCTCGGGGGGTTCCTCGCCGCGGCGCACCTTGTCGTAGACCTCCTGCACCACGGAGCTCAGGGGCCCCACCTGGGCCAGGGAGTAGTTGATGAAGTCCGTCAGGCCCGCGTTGAGCAGTTCCAGGTAGTAGAGGTCCATGCCCCCGGGGATGTGCGCGCCGATGGAGGTGCCGAACAGGTCGCTGAGGAGGGTCCACGCCACCTGGAAGAAGTGGCCGTGGGTCACCACGCACACGGTGCCGTCGGCCCGGAGGAGGTGGAGGTCCGGGTAGGCCACGTTCACGGGGATCCTCCCCCCGGTCAGTCCGCTGGCGAAGATGTTGCCGGTGTAGGGCGCGGTCACGTCCTGGATGGCGAACACCGGCGCCCCGCCGCCGCGGAAATCCAGCGTGGCGCACTGGGCGTGGGGCAGCTTGCGCACGGTGGTGCCCCCGGCGACGGTCCCCGCGGCGCGCAGGTTCTCCAAGGGCCGGATGATGGCGGTCTGGATCTGCACCAGGCTCCACAGGTAGTGGTCATGGTTCCCCGGCAGGAAGAGGATGGACTCGAAGCGCTTCTCCACCTCCACCGCCTTGAAGAAGGCCAGGGAGAGTTCCACCGCCTCGTCGATGTTGCGGATGGCCACGTCCCAGAAATCGCCGTTGAGGACCAGGTAGGGGATCCGCGCTCCGGGTTCGGCGGCGGCCAGCAGCTGGTCGAGGCGGGCCATCCAGTCCGCCCAGCCCTTGCGAACGGGCAGACCCTTCAGGGTCACGCAGCCCGCCATGGGAGGATCGGGCACCACGCCCTTGGGATCCCCCAGATGGATATCCGAAATCACGACGCCGACGGGCAATGCCATGGGAACCTCCGGACCAGGCCGCGGCCTGGAAGATGATCAGTGCCAGATGCTGAGGATGAACTTCGTGTAGGGGTCCTCCGCCACCTGCTCGAAGGTGGCCTTCATGGCCACGGCGGACACCCCGGACAGGGTCGCCACCTCCTGGACGAGGGCCTCGGCGGCCACCTTGCTGGCGGGGTCCTCGAGGTCCTGGACGAGTGTGTGGACCTCCTGGGCGCCGCGCAGGGAATACTTGGCCAGTTTGGGCGTCAGGTCCCCCATGTAGATCCAGAGCAGCGCCTGGCTCGCGCAATCGATGACGTAGTTGAAGTCGAAGCCCGTGCGGATGCACAGGTCGATGGGGTCGGCGTAGGCCAGCTGGACGATGGTGCTCACGCCGGCATCGTAGAAGCGCTCGGCGTTGGTCTTGGTGACGGACTGCAGCTTCTCCAGTTCCAGCCCCGTGTCCGGATCGTCCCCCATGCCCAGCTTCGACGACACGATGCGGCGTCCGAACTTGAAGATCGTGCCCGTGGGGAAGCCGGCGATGAGGAAGGCGATGGGCGCCCCCACCGGCTCCTTGGCCACCTGGGCCAGGGACCACCCCAGGGGGATGGCCAGGAGGATCCTCGCGACAGCCCGGTAGATGTCCACGGCATTGAGGTCGCCCCGGAACGTACGGTCCAGGAGGTCCTGGGCGGCCCAGGCATAGCCCCCGGCCAGGGCGCTGGCGGCCACCAGGGACATGGCGTACGGATGGCGGACGAGACCCTGGATATGCAGCACGGTCGGCGTCCCCACCAGGGCCGCCAGGATCGTGGCGATCACGAGCAGGACCAGGGGTGGCAGGTAGTTCCGCCTTCCGTACACGACGCCGAAATGCCGTTCGAACGTCGCCAGTGTCGGCGCCGTGCCAGCACCGACGCCTTTGTGGAACTGCTCGTAGTACGCCAGGACCGAAGCGTCGTCCAGGAACGAGAAGAGCCGGTCCCGGCGCCTTCGCCACGGCCACAGCAGGTAGTAGAAGACCGGCAGGACCATCAGGAGGGCCGCCAGCAGGAAGAAGATCCCCAGGAACAGAAGGTAGAAGTATGAATTCAAGGCCGTCCCCCGGACGCCGCGTGGCATGGACGTGAGGTTTCGATGAACCGCAGGACGGGAATGCGCATGCCGCCCTTGCGAAGGGGGTACCCAGCCCGGGGAGGGCTGGACCTGGATGTGTGCGCGAAGCGTGGCACGACCCTATCTCGACCGCCTTCCGGACGGGCCGGATTTCGCCGAACGGTAGAAAACGTCCCCCGAACGGTCACCAGGCCCCTTGTTCGCCCAAAACCAGGACGAACATGGGGCCTGCTGGCAATTTTCCGCAATCCGCCAGGGGGTTCCGCCCTCCCGGCGAACAAGCATTACCTATCTAATGGATTTACCAACTTGATCCCTTGCCTGCTCGGGGTCAGCGTTCCCCGGTCCGCACGGGAATCCGCCCGCCGGAAAGGGAATGCAGCACCCAGCCCAGGGGCAGGAGCACGAGCCCGTATGCGAACCTGAACAATGGGCCATGCTGGCGTCGGTCGAACACGGCCTTCCGGCGCTCCGGCCTGCTGCCCCCCAGTCGCGGTGTGTGCCTATGCCGGCGGCCCATGCAATCTCCCGAATAAGTGAATGCCTGAATAATACAATCACCTTTCAATGAATCGCAAACAAATTTAATCATCATCTGCCAACCTCGGCCGTTCCCCGCACATAGAAGGGACCAACGCGGCCCTGCCGGCATCCAAGGTCCGTGGTCCGGGCCGGTCCCGGCCCCGGTCGCCAGGAGGCACCATGAAGAACAAGGTCAAACCCATCCCCGAGGGCTACCACACCGTCACCCCTTACCTGATCGTCCATGACGCCGCCGCAGCCATCCGGTACTACCAGAAGGCCTTCGGCGCCAAGGAGACCTTCAGGATGCCGGGCCCCGACAACAAGATCGCCCACGCCGAAATCCAGATCGGCGATTCGCGGATCATGCTGGCGGACGAGTTCCCCGCCATGAAGGCCCTCTCCCCCAGGACCATCGGAGGCACGCCCGTGAGCCTCATGGTCTACGTGGAGGACGTGGACGCCGTCCAGGCTTCCGCCATCAAGGCCGGCGGCACCGAGACGCGCAAGGTCGAGGACATGTTCTACGGCGACCGCGCGGGCACCGTCACCGACCCCTTCGGCCACGTCTGGTACCTCGCCACCCACAAGGAGGACCTCACGCCGGAGGAGATCCAGCACCGGTCCATGGCCGCCCACGGTTAATCAGGCGAGGTCTTCCGACGCGTCCAGCAGTTCGATGTCCATGATGAGGCTGCCGTCCAGCTCCACCTTGGTCATGGGCAGGAAGCGTGCGCCCCAGCGCACTTCCGCGGCCGTGTAGGAGGTCCTCTGGTAGATGGTCTGGGAGAAGGTGTCGTCGAAGGCCTTCACCAGGACGATGAACTCCGCCCCCGAGGCCAGGAGGTCCGCTTCCACGAGACCGGCCAGGGGGCTGGTCTCGTCGATGGGATGCACCACCGTCCAGTTGGCCGGGAAGAGGCTGATGCGGTTGCGTTCCAGGGTGAGGGCGTGGAAGCGGCGCATCTGGGTTTCCGGGTCCCGCAAGGACAGGACCACGGACACCTCCACCTCGATGAGCTGGTTGCTGCGCCGGTTCACGAACCTCATCATCAGGCCCCGGCCCTCGCGGTAGGGCGCCACCAGGGCCTGCGCGCTGAAGCGGATCTGGGCATGGGGGCGTGAGAAGCGCCCGTAGAGAAGGCCCGTGGCCAGGGCGAAGCTCAGCAGTCCCAGCAGGGACTCGCAGGCCGCCACGGCGCTGGCCAGGTGGCTGCCGGGGCTGATGTGCCCGTAGCCCACCGTCGTGAGGGTCTGCGCACTGAAGAAGTAGGCATCCAGGAACTTGTCCAGGAGCCCCGCCCCGCCGGGGCGCGTGAAATGCTCCATGCCCACCGCCAGGTAGATCCCCGCGAACAGGAGGTTGGTCAGCAGGAAACCCGTCACCAGCAGCCCCATGAACCAGTAGCCGTTCATGGTGATCAGGTCGTGGTAGAGCTCATAGGAGCGGAACCGGGGCACGCCCAGCCGCCGCACGTTGACGCTGCCGTCCTTGTTCACCCAGCGCCCCGCGCCGGACCGCACGCCGAGCCCCAGGTCGTCGCCGGGGAGGAGTCGTTCGAAGGTGAGGTTCTTGGGCATGCGGTTTCCAGGTCCAGGCATCAGGTTAGCGTGGCGCCGGCCATACGAAACCCTCCTCCGAGCAGTCCACCCGCACGAGCCCCTGGGCCTGGGCCCAGGGTAGGTCCCACTGGGCTCTGCCCCGCAGGGGACCGGGGTCCGCCTCGGGCACGAGCATGGCCCCCACCCAGCGGTCCCGCCCGCTGCCCTTGGCGGCCTTCAGGCATTGGTCCGCCAGGCCCACAGCCTGGCGCCAGGTGCCCAGGTCCGGCTGCCGGGGGTGCAGGGGGAAGGCGGTGAAGCCGATGCACAGGCGTTCCCGGATGACCTCCCCGCCAGGCAGCTGGAAGGCCAGTTCGCGAACCTCTTCCAGGAGCTTCCGGGCGAGGTTGACCGCGCCGGAACGCCGGGAACGGCGGGCCACCAGGAGGATGGTCCCGTCCTGCCACCGCACCCGGAAATCCGTCTTGCGGGTGATGCGCCCCAGCCTGCGGGCCAGCTGCTTGAGCACGGCGTCGCCCGCCGCCCGGCCCCAGGTGGCGTTGACCTTTTCCAGGTGGTCCAGATCCAGCAGGAACAGCACCAGGTCCTCGCGGGCCGCCTGGGGATCGCCGCCCGCCGCCAGCAGGTCCGAGAACACCCGCTGGGCCTGGTGCGCATCCGTGTCCAGGTAGGTCTCCAGGAACCTCCGGTTGTGCAGCCCCGTGAGGGGATCCACCTGGGAGGCCTCCTCCAGGGCCCGGTTCGCCCGGGCCAGGGCCTCGGCGCCCTCCTGTCCCCGTCCCTCCAGTTCCCGGTTGCGCCGGCTGAACCGCCGCTGGAGCCACACGAAGGCGATGGCCTGGGCCAGCAGGAGCAGCAGCACCACCGCCCAGCCGCTGAGCCACCACGGGGCCATCCGCAAGGTCGAACCCGCGGCGTCCGGCTGAAGGCCGGAAGCGGCGACCCCCGCGAGGAGGGAAAGCGTGGCAGGGTTCAGGGGAGTCCCCTTTCAGCCCGGAAGGCGATGGAGGCCCGGGCGAGTGTTTGATGATACCTGGGGCATCGCCGGTTGCGGGTTCTGGGCCTGGGGATCCGGTCCATTGCTTCCGAGGGGAAATTTCAAAACCGATTGGGCTGAAATTGAAACCCTGCCCCTGGCGCGGGGCAAATAAAAAGCAAAACTGATCCGAACCGGCCGTGGCCTTCAAAACGCTTAAATCCGGCGAGTGATATTTGAATCTCCATCTTCAGACCACCTTGACAAACAGCTTTTAAGCTGTAAATTTATTGGGAGACACTGATGGGCTCCGCATTCCTCTTGGGAATCGACCTCGTGCGCATCGCGGTAAGACAAGGCTGGTCCCTTCGGGAACGCCCGGGCGGCAACCACCCCTACGTCCTCGAGAAACCAGGGAGTTGGTGTGTCCCTATAAGGTACAAACTAAAATCCCGCTTCGAGGTCATCGGCATTCTGAAGCAGCTTGGAATTCCTAGATCCGAGTGGCCGAACGAAGTTCGTTGAGGTTTACATGAGAAGCACTTACATCATCTACAAGGCTGAGCTCGATCCGGATTCACACTTCCACGTGCTCTCAGCCTTGGATCGCCATGGCAATGTCATCGCCGTCGTCAGCGAGGCCACTCTGGAGCAAGCGGAAGGCGAACTGATCAAACTGCTCCTTCACCTGCTCAGCGCTGAAGCCGCCAAAGGTCACGACCGGCTCGCGGAGTTCCCGGACATGGCGCCTANNCGTCTTGTCGCCTTCCCAATTGATTTCGATCCGCCTCAAGCTCGCCCGGGCCCAGGCGAACCTTCGCCAATCCGACATGGCGAGCCTCCTTGGGGTCACCCAGCAGACCTACGCCCGAATGGAAGCCCCGGGTGCCAATCCTACCTTGCAGACCCTGGCCCAGATCGAACGTGCACTGGGAAAGGATCTCCTCGGTTGGGTGTGATCCCCTGAACGCGTGACCGCCAACGCGCCCACCCATCCTGCCGCCCCTCGACCTTTCTAGTCACGCTGCAAACGGGACGGACCGCGAAGGTATATAGTTTGCTGTAGTTGAACCACTCATCAAGGATGTGCCGTGACCTCTCCCGAACGTTCCCCCGACGCCTTCCCCCGCGGCTTCGCCAGCGACAATTTCGCCGGCGTGCACCCCAAGGTCATGGAACGCATCCAGGCGGTGAACCACGGCCATGCCATGGCCTACGGGGACGATGCCGCCACCGCCCGGGCCCGGGCGGCGTTCAACGACCTCTTCGGCCGGCAGGTGGCCACCCACTTCGTCTTCAACGGCACCGGCGCCAACGTCACCGCCCTGATGGCCTTCGCCCGAACCTACGGCGCGGTGCTGTGCTCGGACGTGGCCCATCTCTGCAACGACGAGAGCACGGCCCCCGAGCGGTTCCTGGGCATGCGCCTGATCCCCCTGCGGTCCGTGGACGGCAAGATCGATCCCGAGGCCCTGAAGGAGGTCCTGGGCCGGGGGCACGGCGTCCACGGGGCCCTTCCCGTCGCCCTCACCCTCACCCAGCCCACCGAGGTCGGCACCGTGTACACCCTGGAGGAGCTGAAGATCCTCACCTCCCTGGCCCGGAGCCACGGCCTGGGAGTCCACGTGGACGGAGCGCGCCTGGGCTGCGCGGTGGCCTCCCTGGGCGTGCCGGCGCGGGAGATGCTGGCGGACGTGGACGCCCTGAGCTTCGGCGGCACCAAACAGGGCATGCTCGGCGGCGAGGCGGTGATCTTCCTCACGCCGGGCCTCGGGCAGGAATACCCCTACAACCAGAAGCACGCCATGCAGCTGGCCTCCAAGATGCGCTTCACCGCCGCCCAGTTCGAGGCCCTGCTGGAGGACGGCCTCTGGATCGAGAACGGCCGCCTCGCCAATGCCGCCGCCAGGGAGCTGGAGCGGGCCGTGCAGGACATCCCGTTCATCCAGCGGGCCTTTCCCGTGGAAGCCAACGCGGTCTTCGCGCGCATCCCCGTGGAGCTCCTGGAGCCCCTGCAGCAGGAGACCTTCTTCTGGCCCTGGGACGAGCGGGCCGGTCTGGTGCGGTGGATGTGCGCCTTCGACACCCGCACCGAGGACATCCAGGCGTTCGTGTCCGCCATCCGCCGCCTGGGAGTGACCCTGGGCCTCTGAGCGGGCGTCTGCGACCACCAGGGCCCACAGCTAAAGGCCCAAGCCCAAAGCTTGCTTAAGCGGCATTGTGACCGTTTCACCAGCCGGTCCCCGCCATAATTGGCTCAACAGGTAGTAAGAGGTGACCATGAGCGAATGGCGGAACATCACAACCGCCCCGAAGGACGGGAGCATTCTTATCGGACGCGGGTCCTTCAGCAAGGATGACGACGACGCCATGCTGGCGGCCGCCATCCGCTACCAGGGCGAGCAGTGGCTGCGGGACGCGAATGGGTCCGG
>DBME01000218.1:9777-17822 GCA_002298155.1 Holophagaceae bacterium UBA706
TCTTCACCGAAGGCAAGTCCTGGGAACGCTGCTGCGACGGGGACGCCGAGGCCTGGTTCCCTTGGCCGGTCAAGCCGACCTGAAGACCCGGGCAGGCGCGACACGCAATCCCCCCGGCCCAGGCAGGAATTCCAACCCGGCCACGGCGGTTCAGCCATACATCCCGCGGCTTTCACGCTGCTACCAAACCTACCCCACGGATCAACCATCCCCGGTCGACCCTGCGAATCAAATAGGCTCCGCTAAGGCGATGGGCCAACCGGCATTTGCCGATCGGCCCGATACCTTGGAGCCGGCCTCCGCCGCCCGGATGGGCTGGCGTCGCCAGGACGCCCCTTCCAGTGGAAGGAACTATTTCTTCGGGTAGTTGATGACGATCCCGACCCTGCGGTTCTCCTGCTGCCCCTCGGGCGTCGCACTATACGCGAAGCGGCGGGTCCTACCGAAGCCTTCGGCGGTGAGGCGGCTGCGTTCCAGGCCGAAGTTCTCCACGAGGTAGGTGACGACGTTGTCGGCGCGGCGCTTGGAGATTTCCATGGCCGAGGCGTCGGTGGTCCTGACCGTGCCAGCGTGCCCTTCCACCGTGGCGGTGAGGGTGGGATTGGCCTTGAGGAAATTGGCCACCTTGCGCAGCTGTTCCCGATGCTCGGGCTTCACTTCGTCCTTCAGGAGATCGAATTCGATCACCATGGCCAGGGTCATGCGGGCGGGAGCGACCGTCAGGCCTTCGATGTCGGATACGCACGACACCACGGCGTTGATGCGCCGGTTCTGCCGCTTCCCGTCCTCGGTCGCGTTGTCCGCCAGGGGATTCGCGGAACCGTAGCCGACGGCCGATAGGCGGGACCGGTCGACGTGGATGGTATCCACCAGATAGTTCACGACGCTCTCAGCCCGTTTCTGGGATAGGGCCTGGTTGTGCAGCTCGGTACCCACATTGTCGGTGTGGCCCTCGATGATGGCCGTGGACCCCGGATACTTCGTCAGGAAGGTCCCCACGACGGAAAGCTTCTCCAGGTCGTCGCGCTCGATGGTATCGCGATCGATCTCGAACGTGAGTTCCAGGATGGTGCAGTAATCCTCGGTGCGTGCAGGGACCGGTGCGGAGACCTCCGCCACGACGATGGGGGCTACCGGAGCGGGGGCCGCGGGTTCGGGGACCGGCACGTAGGCGGCGGTGGTGGCGGCCTTGCGGCCAAAGCGCACCAGGATGCCAGCGGAGGCGAGATCGATGTCACCCTTGTTGCCCGCCGCATCATTGACGCGGTACCTTTCCACTTCCAGACGCATCCCGAAATTGCGCGTGAAATCATACTGCAGCCCGGCGCCAAACTGGCCGTTCAAGCCCCGCCTGGCGGCACTGGGCTCCAGGACAGCCACCGAGCCCGTTCCCGAGAATGCCGCCTTGGACTCCGAATGGGTGAGGCCGGCCCTGAGGAACCCGGAGAACTTGCGGGTGAAGGGAAGGCTGAGAACCGGTCCGAACAGGAAGCCCTTTACCTTCAGACTGCCATCCAGCGTTCCAGCGGGGACGGTCGTGGCGGTGAAGCCGAAGGCTCCGAGATCGAAGTAGCCGCCTTCCAGACTGAAGTACCGGTTGAACTGGTAGCCGCCGAACACCTTGAAGCCCGTGTCGTGGTCCCTGTCGGCAAGGGAGGTGGTATCAAGGCCTTGGACGAGAAGGGAACGGGATATCCGGGCGTCATCGATTTTCGACTTGGACTGCCCTGCGTTGGCACCCAGATACCAGCCGGGATCCTGGGCCAGGGCGTTGGGACCGGCGATGATGCCCAGGGACAGTAGCCCCAGCCTAAGGGTTGAACGTGCTGTATTCATGGTTGCTCCGGAAAGGATGGTGCGGCTCAAAGGCTGGGAACGTTGACGGTGGTCGTGTCCAAGGTGATGGTGCCCGCGAGGGTCGCGCCGGCCAGGACGCGGCCGTTGATGACGGCGCCTGTCTTCACGGAGGCGTCACGGCCCGTGACGATGTTGCCGTTGAAGATCGAACCGACCCCGATGGTCGCGTCGAGGGTGGGCACCCAGAAGACGTTCTTGGCCTGGGCGCCGTTGACCAGGGAGACATCGGCGGTGGTGGTGAAGGACGAGCCGATTTGGAAGACCCACACGGCATTGGCGTCACCCATGGCATCCAGGATCAGGGGCGTGGAGACCAGCATGGTGCTGCCCGAAGTGTAGGTGCCCGGAGGCACTCCCAGCGGATAGAGGCCCGCCAGGTCCGCGCCGCCAGGAACGGTGGTGCCGGGAGGCAGGGTCTTGGCGAAGGTGTAAGCGGCCAGGAGATCCGTACGGGCCTGATGGGATACGGTGTCGTTGATGTGGATGGCCCCGTTGACCTGGATGGGCAGCAGCCCTAAGGAGGTGCCGGGCTCGAGGGAGACGTCGCCGTTGACCATGGTGGCCGCGCCGGTGTTGGAGATGGCGGACGTGGCCATGATGCCGAAGGTGGCGGCGGTTCCCATGGGCAGCGCACCCTGTGCGACCCCCGTGGACCCGGTGGTGAAGGTCCAGGGGTTGGGAAGAAGGCCTGCCGCCAGTGAAGCCCCGGCGAGGTTCATGCAGGCCACGGTGGCGGTGTACTTCGTAGTGGGCCCCAAGGGACTGGAGGGGCTGAAGGTGGCGGTCCTGGAGACCGCGTCATAGCTGACCGTGCCCAGCACCGGCATGCCCTGGGGGGGCCCGAAAGGCCTCACCGTGAACGTCGCGGCCGTCAAGGTCGCGGGATTCATGGGCATGCTGAAGGTTGCGGAGATCGAGGTTCCGGTGCTGACCCCGGTACCGAGGTCGCTTGGATTCTGAAGGGTGATGGTGGGTGCCGCGGGGGCGACCGCACCCGTGGTGAAGGTCCAGACGTAGCTGCTCGCCGCGGGGAGGGCTGCCTGATTGCCCGCAAGCGCGTTCCCTGACAGATCCGTGGCCGCCGTCGTGACGGTGGCCGTATAGGTGGTGCCCAACACCAGGGGGAGGACAGGGGTCAGGATGCCGGTGCGGGAAGCATAGGTGACGTTTCCGGCCACAAGGGCGGAACCAGGGCCCATGAGGGTGAAGGAGGCTGCGTTGATGCTGTCGGGGACCATATCCTCGGTGAAGGTGGCGGTGACGGATGTGGTGACGGAGGCGGGCAGCGCCGGGTCGGGCATGGCCAGGGCAACCCGGGGGCGGGTGAGATCCAGGCCGGCGCTGGTGGTGAACGTCCAGGTATAGTCGCTGGCGGCGGGGTAGATCCCCTGGTTGCCGCACAGCCTCGAACCCGCAGCATCCGTCACGGCGGAGGTGATGGTGGCCTTGTACGAGGTGTTCGCCGAAAGCGGCGCCGAAGGCCTGAAGGTGGCGGTGCGGTAGGCGTACGTCACCGTGCCCGGAATGGGGGCTTGGCCAGGTCCGGACAACGTGAAGGTCGTACCGGAAAGCGTACCGGGAGCCAAGTCCACCGTGAAGGTGGCGGTCACGGCGCCATTCGCAGGCATGCCCAGGGTTGGCCCAGGTTGGCTGGTGGCAGGAGACGTCGATGAAACCTGGGGAGGCACGTGGTTGTTGCCAACCGGACCTCCGGTGCCGAAGATCGGCGAGCGGCTGCCCTCGCCGGTGCTGCCGCAGGCCAGGGCCAAGACGATGGCCATGAACGCTGCAGATCCAGCCAGAGGACGAACGAGGCGTGGGTTGGTATTCATGCGCTTCTCCTTGAAGGTTCAGACGAGTGGGACCGCGGTCTCATCCCCAGGTGATCCCTACCCGGAGCATTTCCCGTACCACTACGCAACATCCATATTTCATTGCACTTGCAAGACATTACCCGCCATGGTCCAAGGAAGTCCTTCAGAATGAAGAAGGCCTTCGGCCACGGGAAAGGCTCAAAGCCAGGGCTCCAGGATCCGGGCAGACCATTCCTTCATGCGGTCGCAGCGCGGCCGCTTCCTCCAGGCGCCGCTCTCCACCTCCTCGGAATTCCGCTTGTCCTCCTCGAAGGCCTTCTCCATCTCCGCCGCGAAGCCCGCGTCGACGACGATCACATTCACTTCGTCGTTGTACATGAAACTGCGCATGTCCAGATTCGTGGAGCCCACGGTGGACCACACCCCGTCGATGACCGCGGTCTTGGCATGGAGGATGGAGCTCTTCAGCTGGAAAACCCTCACCCCGGCGTTCAGGAGCTCCTCGTAGAAGGATTGGCTGGCCCGCTGCACCAGGCTGCTGTCGGTCAGGGTCGTGAGGATGATTTCCACCTCCACGCCCCGCCGGGCGGCTTGAGTCAGGGCTCCCAGGATCTGGGCGTCAGGCACGAAGTAGGCGGCCGTGAGGTGGATGGTCCGGGTGGCCTGCTCGAGGGCAAGCACGTAGGCCCGGTAGATTTCGAAATCCCCGCCGGGGCGGCTGCCGACCACCCGCAGGAGGGTATCCCCCGCCTGCGGCTGCCGTGGGAAGAAGGCCCCGGTATCCAGCCCTTCCTCCAACTGGCTGAACCAGGTCTCCACGAAAAGCAGTTGCAGCGCGGCCACCGCGGGGCCTTCGATCCTGAGGTGGGTGTCCCGCCACCCCAGCTTCTTCGGCGCTTTGGCCCTCCTGCGGAACAGGGATCCGAAACGGTAGGCTCCGCTGATGTTGGCGCCGCCCGTGTACGCCACGAGACCATCCACGACCAGGATCTTCCTGTGGTCGCGGTGATTGAGCCTCCAGCCGCCATGAAGGGCCAGGGGATTCACGGGGTTGTAGGGGCAGAGCCGGATGCCCGCATCACGCATGCGCGAGAAGAAGGCTTCGGGCGTCCCCAGGGTGCCCACGCAGTCGTAGAGGATGTTCACCTGGACGCCTTCACGCTGTTTGGCCATGAGCAGCTCCGCGAACTTCAAGCCCAGCTCGTCCTGGTCGAAAATATAGGTCTCCAGGTTGATGGTTTGCCTGGCGGCGGCGATGCTGGCCATCATGGCGCCCATGGTCTCCGGGCCATCGAACAGCAGCCTCACCTTGTTCCCGGTGAGGAGGGGGCGCCCCGTCGCGGCTTCCTCCAGGAGGGCCCGCTCCCGGACATCCAGGCCGGCTTTCGCCATCCGGCGCTCAAGGAGAACCTGCGCCTTGGACGGAGCCACCTTGCCCCGGTTGTCCTCCATGCCCACCTCGGCCTTCGGATCGCGGGGCTTCCTGAGGTAGTGCACCCTGGGCAGCCGTGCACAGGAAAGGCTGAGCAAGCAAGTGCATAGGGCCAGGAGCACGGTACGTGAAAGGAATTGACGAAGCATTCTTCGGTCCTCAACGGGTCGAGCCCGGCCCCCCGTTCCCTCGAGGCCCCGGTGTATTCCTCCATATCACAGGGCATCCAATGCATTCTCCGCGCCACGAACTCAAGGCGTTATTTTTGAGGCACTTGTTCGGAGCGCCCGGGATGGGCCGAGCCGGGCCCCATCCTTTTGAATGACTAGAACCGCATGGTATTCCCGATGGTGAACTGCACCCGCGACTGGTAGGGCTCGCGGTTCAGCGGCATGGCCACGCTGAACAGGATCACCCGGCCCAGGGAACTCTTCAGGTTGCCCAGGCGAAGGCCCACGCCCACGTCGGAATAGACCTTGGACCAGCCCTGGCCATCGAGCTGGCGAACGCCGCCGGCGTCCACGAAGGCGTTGAAGCCCAGGCGCACGATGCCCCACCACCGCTGCTCGGTGAGGAGGCGGTAGTCGCACGAGACCAGCCAGCGCGCATCGCCGGGATGGAGGAAGTTGGGATAGCCCCTCATGCCCTGGTCGCCGCCCAGGTAGTACCAGTTCTCGGGATCCAGGCGGCGCCCCACATCCACGGCCACAAGGCCCGCCAGCACCTGATGGGGCGTCAGCTTGAGGTACTGCACCATGGAAGCGTTGAACTGGCCGTTCTCGAGACCGGTGCGAGGCAGCCGGCCGCTCACGGCCATGGTGAACAGGGAAAGATTCTCCGGGGCGCTGGACCACCCGCTGGAGACCTGGATCCGGAAGAACGGGGCAGCCACCGTCGAGCCCAGGCCCCGCAGGTAGGCGCCCGCCTCGAGTCGCCCGATCCAGGCCATGTTGTAGTCTTCGGGCGTATCCATGCCCTGCAGGTCCTGGAAGGTGTCGAAGGCGTCCTCCTGGGTGGACAGGGTGAGCCCGACACCCCTCAGGCGGCGGTTCACCAAGGTCGGTGCCCGCAGACTGCCCCCGGTACCCGATTCGGTGATGTCGCCGTAATGGGTGTCCTGGCGGTCCAAGAGGAGGCCCGCCCGCCAGACGCGGTCCTCCGTGAGATGGAAGGCGCCCTCCCCTACCCATCGCACCTGATCCTGCACGAAGGGGGCCTGGAATGCCTGGACGCCCTGATCGTAGAGATAGATGGAGGTGCGTTTCTGGGCCATGGAGACGGAGGTCGACCAGGGGGTGTCCAGGGCGAAGAACGGCCTTTCCAGCGTGAAGGCCCGGGCGCTGCCATCCGACAGGTAGCGGTTCTGGAGCATGAGCCGCCACCGGCTGCCCAGGACCTGGGGATCCATGTAGGTGATGCCCCAGGCGGTGCGCTCGTGGTCCTTGGCGACATCCACGCCCAGGCTCTTGCCCTGCCCCAGGAGGTTCATCTCGTCCACGCCCAGGTTCATGGACTTCTGGCCCCCCACCGAGGAGAAGCCGGCACTCACCTGGGTGGTCCACGCATCCCGCACCCGCACCCTGGCCACGATGGCGCCGCCCGGTTCCACCACGGGATCGATGCGGGCATCCTTCAGGAAAGGCAGCGCCCGCAGGAGGCGCTCGGTTTCGTAAATACGCCTGGACCGGACGCGATCGCCCTCGGCAAAGAGAAGCGTCCGCCGGATGACCGCTTCCCGGGTCGAGGCGTGAAGGCGGTTGGCCAACCTCCCCAGCCAGATGTCCTCATCGGGCTTCTTGAGATCGAACACATCCGTGACTTCCACATCGATGCGGGAGATGGTCGCCTTGCCAGCCTCCAGTTCACTCCAAGGGCGAGCCGTCCGGGGGGGCCTGGCCGCCAGGGGAGCCAGCGAAAGGGCACCGGCGAGGAGCATCCGGAGTGGATGGACAGGCTTCACGGGCTCCCCCCTTGGTCCATACGTTCTTCCTTCTGGCGCTCCTGGGCAATCTCCATGGCTATGGCCGCGGATTGCTCCGCGGGCATACCATCCGCACGCCTTTCGTATTCCGCTTCAACCAGGTCATCCCGGACCCGGGTCTCGATATCCGATGCCTGCTCCTGCTGCCCAGGAAGTTCCACGCGGAGTTCCTCCACCAGCATCAGCAGACCCGCGGCCGCCGGCAAGGCGAACAGGGCCCCGATCATCCCGTACAGGACGCCCCCGGCCAGCAGGGAGAAGAAGATCACGGAGGAAGGCAGCCGCAGGGCCCGGCCATAGATGCGCGGCACCAGCACCCGGCTGTCGAACTCCTCATAGGCCAGCATGGCCGAGAAGACGATGCCGGTGGCCAGCGGTCCCTGGGAGATCGTGGCCAGGCTCGCGGCCCCCACCGACAGCACAGCCCCCGTGTAGGGCAGCACGTCGGCAACCCCGGCGAACACGGCGATGGCGAGGGCGCTGGAAACGCCGCAGGCTTTCAGGAGGATGAAGACGTAGGCGGTCATGAGCAGGGATGTGAGCGCCTGTCCGCGGATGTAACCCCCGACGATGGTCTCCAGGTTCAGCATGACCCGGGAAAGCCGGATGTGGTGNNCAGGTAGAGGCCGCCCCTGAGGCGGTCCCGGTCGATCAGGATGTACAACCCCAGGAATACCGAACTCAGGATGTAGGCGAAGACGGTGACGACACGGGTGGAGAAGGAAATGGCGTTGAGTGCCGCAGCCTTCAGCATGTCCCCTGATTGCACGCTGGCCAGCAGTTCCGCCAGGGGCCGGCTGAAGGGAGACGCCACCATTGCCTTGGCAAGCCGGGACCTCACGGCGGGTTCCAGGCTGATGAGGTGATTCGCCTGGGCGATGAGGGAGGGGACCGTCAGGGTGATGAAGAGGACCGTCACGCCCAGGAGCGCGGTGAACACGATGCCGATGGCGGGCCCGCG
>DBME01000152.1 GCA_002298155.1 Holophagaceae bacterium UBA706
CCGCCGCCCGGGCCCGGAGGGCCGTGGACAGGCGGGTCAAATGCAACTTACCACCAGGCTTCGATCTGGGCGCCGTAGGTCACGCCGCTGTTGCCGCTGAACTGGCCGCCATCGGGGGCGCCCCAGGCCTTGGCCGCGTCGTTCCAGGACCCGTGGGTCACGAAGAGGCGGATGGAAGGCCGGGACCACCAGCTCGCCTGGGGCTGCCACTGGAGGGCGAGGGTTTCCTTGGTCAGGCGGCGGGTGCTGGCTTCGCCGTCGAACTTGAAGGTGTCCAGGCCCACTTCAGCGGCGATGCTCAGGTGCGAGGTGAGGAAGTACATGGGACGGGCGCCGATGGAGGTCCACTTCTGGTGGGTGCCGTCAGCGTTCTTCTGGTCGCGGTAGATCACCGACGCGGCGGCGCCCCAGCTCTTGGAGGGCTGCACGAACAGGGTGTCCATGACTTCCCACCACTTGTTCTCGCGGGAGGTCTCGGGATTGTAGAAGTTCCAGAAGGTGTTGCCGTCGCCGTAGGTCAGGTAGAACTTGTTGTCGCCGCCCAGGATGCCGCCCTGGGTGTGCAACAGGCTGTACTGCATGCCGTTGTTCTTGTTGCCGGGGTTCTCGGCGCCCTTCTTGACGTTGGCTTCGTTGTACTGGATGCCCACGGTCAGCGAACCGTTGGGGTTGGTGACGATCTCGGCCAGGCGGAGGTCGTGGGAGGCCACGGTGACCGCGCCGCTGGGGGTGGACAGGGGCTGCCACACGTCGCCGCCGTTGCCGGTGCCGACCAGCTTCCAGGTGATGTTGCCGGTGTCGTGCTGGATGTAGGCGTAGCTGAGCTTGCCGAAGCCGAGGTTGATGCCCTCGATGCCGACGCCGTCGCCGCTGTCGTTCCAGTACCAGTAGTCGCGCATGTGCATGTCCTGCCGCATGTAGAAGCGGCGGCCGGCCCAGATGCTGGCGCTCTTCATGGCATCGCTGTTGCCGAACACGCCGGAGGCCTCGCCCCAGGCTTCACGGATCCAGATCTGCTGGTTGTTGCCGGCGGCGCGGTAGCCGTCAGCGGCGCCGCCGGCGTCCGTGGACGCGTCGCGGGCGTTGTAGTATTCGCGGAAGCAGGGGCGGAAGTGCAGCTTGAAGTTGGTCTCGCCCTTCTCGTAGGCGCGCACCATGAATTCGAGCTCGAGGTAGTTGTCGGTCTCGTTGCCGAGGCGCCAACCGGGGCCGCCGGTGGGGCTGTCGCCCGTGCCGGGGAGGTAGAAGGTCACCTGCTCGCCGCCGTTGGCGGAGCGGCCGACGCCGGCGCGGGCGTAGCCGTGGAGTTCAAAGGTGTCCTGGGCAAGCAGGGGACCGGCGGCCAGGGCCAGCGGCAACGCTGCGAGGAGGAGGTTCTTCTTCATGGTGTGGCTCCTTGAAGATGCCGCAAAGCGGCGTTAGTGGTGGGGGTTACTGCTTGGAAGAGAGGTGGTGAAGCCCGAAGAACCCACCCCAGGGAGGCAGCGCCAGGCGCCTTCCTTCGAGCCGCGTGCCTTCGAGGCCGTGGCCCGGAAGGGGGTGGACACCTGCGGGAAGCGTGTATTCGGCCGGCTCAGGGCCGAGGTTGAAGACGGCGGTGATGCGCTGGCCTGGAACTTCGCGCACGAGGACCATCAGGGGCTCCTCGGCGCGCACGAAGCGGATGGAACCGGTGCGCAGGGCGGGGTGGTTCCGGCGCCAGGCCAGGAAGGTGCGGTAGAAGTTCAGGATCGAGCCGGGGTCCCCGGCCTGGCAGGCCACGGCCTTGGGCAGGTGCTCGGGAGGCATGGGCAGCCAGGGGTCCACGGTGGAGAATCCGCCCAGGGGCGCCTCGGGCGTCCAGGGGATGGGGGTCCGGCAGCCGTCGCGGCCCTTGAAGTCCGGCCAGAAGGCGATGCCGTAGGGGTCGGTGAGGCGGTCCTTGGGGACCACGGCCTCGGTGAGGCCAAGTTCCTCGCCCTGGTAGACGCAGAAGCTGCCCCGCAGGGAACCCAGCATGGCGAGGAGGACCTTGGGGAAGGCGGGATCCTGGGTGCCGTTGCCCCACCGCGTCGCCACCCGCACGCAGTCGTGGTTGGACAGGGACCAGCAGGCCCAGCCGCCGCCGCCCTTGATCTTGCGTTCGAAGGCCTCCACCGCGTCCCGGATCCGCTTGACGCTGAAGTCGTCCGTGAGGAGGTGCATGCCGTACGCCATGTGGAGCTTGTCGCCACCGGAGGTGTACTCGGCCATGGTCACCAGGGAGTCCTCGTCCCCCACTTCGCCGACGCTGGCGGCCCCGTAGACGTCCAGGAGCTTGCGCAGGCGCTTGAGGAAGGGGATGTTCTCCGGGCGGGTCTTGTCGTAGCGGTGCAGCTGGAACCCGTAGGGGTTGCCGGGGCGCACGGAGGAGACCTCCAGGGCCTTGCCGCGGGCCGGGGGGTTGTTGCGGAGGAAGGGGTCGTGGAAGTGGAAGTTGCAGGCGTCGAACCGGAAGCCGTCCACGCCGCGCTCCAGCCAGAAGCGGGACTCCTCCAGGACCTGGGCCTGGACGGCCTCGTTGTGGAAATTGAGGTCGGGCTGGGATTCCAGGAAGTTGTGGAGGAAATACTGGCGCCGGCGGGGCTCCCAGGCCCAGGCCGTCCCGCCGAACACGGACTGCCAGTTGGTGGGCGGGGTCCCGTCGGGACGGGAGTCGGCCCACACGTACCAGTCGCTGCGGGGGTTGGTGCGGTTGGAGCGGCTCTCCTTGAACCAGGGATGCTGGTCCGAGGTGTGGGACATGACCTGGTCGATGAGGACCTTGAGGCCAAGGCCGTGGGCCTTCTTCACGAGCCGGTCGAAGTCGGCCAGGGTCCCGAAGATCGGATCGACGTTCCGGTAGTCGGAGACGTCGTAGCCGAAGTCCTTCATGGGGGACGTGAAGAACGGGGAGATCCAGATCGCCTCGATGCCCAGGTCCGCGATGTAGGACAAGTGGTCCGTGATGCCGGGGAGGTCTCCGACACCGTCACCGTTGGTGTCCTGGAAGCTCCGGGGATAGATCTGGTAGATGGAGGCGCCCCGCCACCACTGGCCGGGTTCCCTCCCCTGATCATCCGTGAACTGCGAGGTCATGCGATATCCCTTCAGGCGTGCCAATTACGGGAATGGTTCAGCGTGTGTTCGTGGACTTCACAACTTTCTAACAGAGCCGGGGGCTGCAACCGGTTACAAAATCCAGCCAAAAATCAAAACCAACGAGCGCCCAGCCGCAAGAAGTACACATACGGTCTAGCGCACGGAGGGTGAAACCGGTTACAAAGAGAACACGGTATGGTTGGTCAATGGCCCTGCCCTTGTCAACAAGAAAAATCTTCGGCCTTATTTTTCCGGGCACATGCTCGCTCGCATGCTTGCTTCCGGCCTCAGCCGGCGCCCCACCCCGTCCCGCGCAAGATTTCCCGACGTCCCGACCCCGATCCCCTCAACCCCTGTAGGATCGAATCATGGCCCCTGACATTCCTGAGATGACCATCCTCGCCGCGGACGTGGGCGGCACCAACCTCAACCTCGCCCTCCTGGCGGGGAGGCCCGGCAAGGTGCGCATGCTGCGCAAGGCCTCCTTCGTGAGCGCCGCGGAACCTTCCATGGTCGAACCCGTGCGGCGCTTCCTGGCGGACTGCGCCCGGGACGGTTTCCCGGTCCGGCCCGAAGCCGCCTGCGTTTCCGGGGCGGGCCCCGTGGAGGGGAACCGGATCCCCCTCACCAACGTCCCATGGAACATCGAGGGCGCGGACCTGGAAGCCGAGCTGGGCATCCCCGTGCGCCTGGTCAACGACTTCACGGCGGTGGCCCACGGCGTCCTGCTCCTGGACCCCACGGACCCCGCGCAGCTGCTCCCCCTGCCCCACGGCGACGGGTCCACGCCCGCGCCGGACCCGCACGGCACCGCCCTGGTGGTGGGCGCGGGAACGGGGCTGGGCGTCGGCTTCATCACCCACGGCGACGGGCCCCGGGTCCANNCCCAGCGAGGGCGGCCACATCGGCCTTCCGGTCATGGGGGAGGACACCTGGCAGCTGTGGAGGCATCTGCGGGAACGCTTCCCCGGCCCTCCGGGCGCGGAGGCCGCGGTGTCGGGACCCGGCATCGGGAACATCTTCCGCTTCCTGGTGGAGACGGGGCGCGTCCCCGCGGGCCCCGCCTCCCGATCCATCCTCGCCCTGCCCGAGGCCGCGCGCCCCGCCGCCATCGCCCAGGAGCGCACCGACCCGGCCTGCCTTCGCGCCATGGAGCTGTTCGTGGAGCTCTACGCCCGGGTCTGCGCAGACCTCTGCGCGGTGTTCCTGCCCCGGGGCGGCGTCTACCTCGCCGGCGGCATCGCCGGCAAGAATGCGGACCGCTTCCTGGATGAGGGCCGCTTCATGGCAGCCTTCGAGCGCAACTACCGCGCGCACATCGACGCCATCACCCGTTCCTCGCCGGTGTTCATCGTCAAGGACTACGCCATCAGCCTCTACGGTGCCGCCGACGCCGCCCTCCGTCCCTGAAGCCCTGCCACCGGAAAGCCCATGAAGATCACGATCGGTGAAATCGCACGCCAGGCAGCCGTCTCCAAGGGCACGGTGAGCCGCGTCATCAACGGCAAGAGCACCGTCGCCGAGAACACCCGCAAGAACGTCCTGGCCGTGATGAAGCGCCTGGGCTACGAGCCGGACCCCGTGGCCCGCGAGCTTTCCATGCGCACCAAGCACACGCTGGGCATCTGGGTGGGCGGCGGCGAGAACCGGCTCTCCCCCTACTTCAACCTGATCTGGCGGGCGCTGCTCCGGGAGATGCAGGTGCAGGCCACGCAGTTCATCGAACTGCCCGAGGACATCTCCCCGGTGCGCACCCGCTTCGACGCCGTGCTCGTCTTCCACAGCGACGAGGTGGATGCCCGCCTCGCGCTCCTGCGGGACCGGGGCGTCCCCGCCGTGCTCATCGGCCATCACCCCGGCATCTCCTGCGTGGCGCCGGACGATGCGGGCGGCGGGCGCCTGGCCGCCTTCGCCCTCCTGTCCCGGGGCCACAGCAACCTGCTCCACCTCACCGTGTCCTGCGATGTGGGCTGGGCCCGGGACCGCGCGGAGGGGTTCATGTCCGTGCTTTCCTCGGCCAGCATCCAGGGCCTGAAATCCGCCACGGTGCGGGGCGAGGCCTCGGTCCTGGGCGGCTACCGGCTCATGCGCGACGCCTGGAAGAAGGGTCACCGCCCCACCGGCGTCTTCTGCGCCACGGACGAGATGGCCGTGGGGGCCCTGGGGGCCCTGGCCGACCTGGGCATCGCCGTGCCGGGCCAGGTGTCGGTACTGGGCTTCGACGGCCTGGTGGAGCTCCACCCGGGCCTGGCGTCCGTGGCCCAGGACATCCCCGCCATCGCGCACCAGGCCGTCACCCTCGCGCTGGCGGCCATCGGGAAGGATGCCGTCCGGCAGACGACCGTTCCCGTGAGCCTCATCGAAGGAACAACCCTTGGACCGGCCCCGCGAGTATCCTAGGACAGGTACAACCCGACACATCACCTGAAGGGTCCCGTCCATGACGCCCGAATCCGACAAGCGCGAGTTCACCAGGGTGCCCATCACCTTCGAAGTCCAGATGGTCGTCGCCGGGAAGCCCCTCGGTGAGTCCACCACCATCAAGGACGTGAGCATGAAGGGCATGCTCGTCCTGACCGGGGAGCGTTTCGAGGTGGGCACGCCCTGCGAGGCCACCCTCACCCTCGTGGAGGGGGAGGTGGTCATCCACACCTCCGGCATCGTGGCCGCCATCCACCCCAAGGGCTTCGGCATGGAGTTCACCACCATCGACGGGCTGGAGAGCTACATCCACCTGAAGAACCTTGTGATGTTCAATTCGGGCAACGTGGAGAAGGTGGAAGAGGAATTCCACAACCACGCGGGCATCCGCAGGAAGGCCTAGTTCTACTGAGGCGCTCGGAAGCCGGTTGATCCGGGTCCCCCCATTTCGCCCTGGTTCGTCGTCGCCGGACAAGCCGGCGCCGACGGGGGGACCCGACCTCAGGTGACGGATCCGTGTTGGCACGCTCGGGCTTCGAGGGGCGTAGAGGAAGCGTTGGGGTTTCAGACTCTCCGGACTGGCCTAAGACCCGCAGGCCCGGCTGCGAGACGTCCAGGGTCGAAGGGGGGAGGCGCCGACCTGAAAGCTTGGTAACTGGGGGCATCCTGGTGAATCGGGCAACCTGCAGTTTTTCGGCAGGCCCCGCCGGCGGCGTACCGGGGATGGGGGGATGAAAGCTAGGCCGGTAGGTTGCCCGTGGGGAACCTTGGCCCGCGCATGACCATTAATATCTTATTGCTGCTTCCCCTTGAGGCGCCCGGGATGCGGGGGCCTCGCCAACCTGAGTGAACACGTGAAGAACCTACACCGATTGAACCTGATCGAGTGCGCGGAGCGCATGGGCCCGAAGGCCGGCTGGCATATCCTCCGGGAGGACGGCTTGACGGCCACCCGCTCCCCCTCTCCCTTCCCCATCGCCAACTACGTCTGGGGCGAGGCCACACCAGCGCATCTCCGCACCTGCGGGGGCTTCTTCGGGAAGGGTCCGTTCCATTGGCTCCTCGAGGAGGGCCAGGATGCCTCCGTCCTGCTCGGGGCCGGCTTCACCGAGGCGGATCCCACGCCGGAAATGATCTTCACCCTGCAGGGGACGCGGTTTCCCGAACCTCCCCCGGGCATCCGGGTCGTCCAGGCCTGGCAGGACCTGGATGCCTGCGCGGACCTTCTCCGCGACGGGTTCGGCTTCCCCAAGGACCAGGTGCTTGCCTTCTATGGGCCCCTGATCGCCAGCGGCGTCATCACGCCCTTCCTGGCGAGCGTGGAAGGGGAGCCGGCCGCCACCGCCCTGGCCTTCACGGGCCGGACGGGGACGGGGCTCTACTCCATCGCCACCTCCAACCGTTTCCGCCGGAGGGGCGCCGGCACGGCGGTGACGCGCGCTTGTCTCCGCGCCGCGCGCATCGCGGGCGCGGAGTTGGCGGTGCTGTATTCCTCGGCGATGGGGCGGCCGCTCTATGAGCAGATCGGCTTCACCACCGCCCAGGTGCTGCGGGAATTCCACGCGCCGTAACCTTCACTTCTTGGGGTGTTCCTTGCCGGGCGCCTTGGGCGTCTTCTCATCGACGCAGGGCCGGGCGCAAGGCTGCTTGGGTACGGCCTTGCAGCAGTTGTCGGAGGCCTTGCAGCAGGTCTCGCTGCAACAGGGGGCCTTCGTCTGGCAGCAGGTGGGCTTGTCGCTCACGCGGGCGCTGAGCATCGCGGGGGACAGAACGAGGGTGAGGCAGAGCATTCGAAGCTTCATGGCATCTCCAAGGGGCCGAAGGGCCTCTTTGTGAGATGCGTTCCCCGTCGGGAATATTCCTTATAAACATTGATAAACAACATGGTTATAAATCCATCCTGAAAATGTGGAAGCCCGGAGGGCCGGGCACGCCGCGGCCTCCCGCGGCCATCGCCGCGTTTCCGGCGGGGGTGAGGACTATCGCTTGAACCCCGGGGCGGGACGTGCGGATAATGGCTCGCCCATTCCTCCCCAGGACACCGCATGCCCAGCCTCCCGGGCCACGAGAAGTCAGCGCCCCCCAGGAACGCCCTGGAAAAAGTGCTCCGGCGCTTCGCCCGGACCTCGTACCTCCTGGTGGTGCTCCTTCTCTACCTGCTGGCCGCCACGGCCCTGGGCGTCGCCCTGGCCCCGGCACTGGCCCTGGTCCAGGTCGTCTTCACCTGGGCGGCGCGCCTGCAGCCGGTTCCGGGCTGGCTCGCGAAAGGCCTCGCCCTGGGTCTGGGGTGGTTCGTCTTCGGGCTGGCCCTGCTCGCGGTGGTGGCCCTCTACAACAAGGTGCTGCCCACGCGGGTGCGGCCCTTCAAGGGCGGGTACTACACCCTCGATGCGGTGCCCTGGTTCCTGCACAACGGCCTGTTCTATCTGGTGCGCTTCACGTTCATGCCCTTCGTGACCCTCACGCCCTTCGGCATCTGGTTCCTCAAGGCCATGGGCATGAAGATCGGCAGGGACGCCTTCATCAATACGGAGTACATCAGCGATCCCTCCCTGATCACCATCGGCGACCATGCCGTCGTCGGCGGCAGCGTGCGCATCTTCGCGCACTACGGGGGCGGCGGGAACCTGGTCATCGCGCCGGTGGTCATCGGCCACCGGGCCACCCTGGGCCTGGCCTGCTGCGTCATGGGCGACGTGGTGGTGGGCGACGACGCGACGGTCCTGCCCGAGAGCGTGGTGCTGCCGGGAAGCCGCATCGGCGCGGGCGAGACGTGGGGCGGCGTGCCCGCGCGGCCCATCCCCCGGGAGGAGATGGAGGCCATCAAGCGGCTGCTGCGGGGCGAGTAGTCCGTCCCTCCCTCCGCACGGGCGCCTGTGACTAAAGTTTCTTTTTCCATGATTCCGGTCCAAGATCACAGGCTCACGCGAGCCCGCCTGTCATCAATGGAACGGGGGTCACCATGCAACTATCCGGTTTGCGCTACGGTTCCAGGCTGCTGCAGCTTGTGGAATTTCCTGTGGCGGAATTCCTCGACGGATCGGCAACGAACCAGGAAATCCAGCAATTCCTTGAAAAGCACAAGAAGCTCGTGGTCAAGCCCGCCTTCTACGGCGGCGTCGGCAAGAAGGGCAAGGCCGGCCTCGTGCGGATCGTGAGCACGCTGCAGGAGGCCCTCCAGGCCAAGCGGGAGCTCTTCTTCGCGCAGCACACCTACGGCAACAAGACGGTCACGGCCAACGGCGTGACCATGGAGGCCTTCGTCCCGTCCGACCTGGAGGTCTACTTCAGCATCTCCAGCTCCACGGTTCGCCGCGGTCCCGTGTTCACCATCACGCCCTGGGGCGGCGTGGACATCGAGGCCCTGCCCCCCGAGAAGAAGGCCGTGATCGAGATCGACCCCTTCACCGGCATCAACGCCTTCGAGATCACCAACGCCCTCACCGACACCGGCTGCCCCGAGGCCTTCATCTCCGCCCTCACCCAGCACCTCCCCAAGCTCTGGGACCTCTACGACGGGTACGGGCTCACCACCATCGAGCTGAATCCCATCCGGGTCATGCGCAAGGGCAACCACATCCTCCCGGTGGCCTGCGACGTGAAGGCCAGCTTCGACCAGGACAACCCGGCCTGGAAGCGCATCGGCCTCCCCGACGACCTCTTCCAGACCGAGACCACGCCCTTCGAGGCCGACATCAACGAACTGCGCACCTACCAGGGCCAGAGCGACGTGCTGGAAATGAACCCCAAGGGGACGATCATGCCCTTCATGTTCGGCGGCGGCGCCAACAGCGCCGGCACCGAGGCCCTGGGCGAATCGGCCATCTTCTCCTCGGACTTCGGCGGCAATCCCCCCTACGAGAAGATGTACGAGATCAGCCGCATCGTGTTCGAGCACTGGTACCAGCAGGCCGACATGCTCCTCCTCATCGGCGGCAAGGCGAACAACACGGACATCTACGTGACCTTCAAGGGGGTCTTCGACGCCCTGCGGGATCACGTGGCCAAGGCAGGGTGGAAACCCCTCTACGTGGTCATCGGCCGGGGCGGGCCCAACCTGGTCAAGGGCATGTTCTACGCCAAGGACATCCTCGACCGCCTGCGCATGCCCTACAAGGTGTTCGGCTTCGACACGTCGATGATCCTGACGCTGGAGTACGCCAAGAAGATCGATCAGTGGTGGGGCGCCGAGGGCGCCGCCGCCTACCGCCGGCAGATGGACAAGCAGGCACGGGTCTAGGGAGAGAGAAATGCGCCAACTGAAGACACGCCCCTTCCCCTACTACGTGGGCCTCCACTCCCTGGAAGAACTGGTCACCAAGGAGAACCGGGTCTGCGTCATGAACATCCTGGGCAGCGAAAGCCGCAAGGTCACGCCCGTGTCCCACGAGTACAGCGGCGGCAATGTCGTCGCGGGCGTTCAGTACGGCCGCCGCGGGGTCCTGGAGACCAAACTCGGCAACATCCCCGTCTACCGCAGCATCCGCGAGGTCATGGACGCCGGCATCGCCTTCGACATGGGCGTGGTGTACATCCCCCCCACGGGCGTGCTCAAGGCCGTGTCGGAACTGGTCACGCACAACGAGGCCCTCAAGCGCATCGTCATCGTCACCGAGAAGGTGCCCGCCCGGGATTCCCGCAACATCCGGGCCCTGTGCCAGGAGGCCGGCGTGGACGTCATCGGCGCCAACTGCCTGGGCATGGCCAACGCCTGGGACCGCGTGCGCATCGGCGGCAGCCTCGGCGGCGACCATCCGGAGGAGACCCTGGTGAAGGGCTCCATCGCCATCCACTCCAATTCGGGCAACTTCACCACCACCATGGCGGAGTACCTGCGCACGGCGGGCTTCGGCATCAGCACCGTGGTGTCCAGCGGCAAGGACGTCTACATCCACTTCGCCCTGCCGGAATTCCTCTACGCCGCCCAGAACGACCCCCGCACCAAGGCGGTGGTGATCTACGTGGAGCCCGGCGGCTACTACGAGAAGATGGCCCTGGACTGGATCAAGGACCGCACCTTCGGCTTCACCAAGCCGATCATCGCCTGCGTCACCGGGCGCTGGAAGAAGAACATCACCCGCGCCTGCGGCCACGCCGGGGCCCTTTCGGGCAGCGGCGACGACGCGGAGAGCAAGGAGCGCTGGTTCGACGCGTACTTCGGCGTGGGCGAGTTCGATCCCAAGGCCCGCATCGTCAGCAAGCGCGGCGTGCGCGTCAGCAGCATCCAGTACATCCCCGACGCCGTGCGCGCCGTCTACGAGAAGATCGACGAGGCCCCCGACTTCCCCTCCACGGGCGACCTCTCCCTCAAGCTGTGGCTGGGCGACAACTTCGTGAAGGTCCCCGCCGCCCTGGACCTGCCCCTGGTGACGCCGCCGGCGCCCTATGACCAGCAGGTGGTCGAGGTGAACAAGCAGGTGGGGGCCCACTACCTCCGCCAGAACATGTCCCGCAAGTCCGGCGCCAGCCGCATGAACCGCGAGACCCAGGTGTCCGAGCTCCACGGCAAGTCCGTGCTGGAGCTCTCCCAGTGCACCATGGAGGAGAACCTCTTCTTCGCCCTGGGCAAGGTGATGCCGGAGAAGACCGACGTCCCCACCCTGAACCTGATCCTGAACCTCTTCATGAAGATCGACGAGCGCCGCATGGAGCTCATCGACGTGGCCCGGGCCAACGGCTGCACGCCCAACGCCTACCTGGCCTCCCAGATCGCCCTGGTGGGCGACAAGGACCTCCTGGCCAAGTCCAGGAACCACGCCAAGTTCATCATCGACCTCATCCGGGAGTTCGGCCTGGACGAGCGTACCAAGACGTTCCCCCCGGAACTGGACGCCTTCGTGGCTTCCAAACTCCTGGGTTCCGAGCCCTCCCGCCGGACGGACATCTCCGAGCTTCTTTTCAAGGAAGTGCGCAAGTCCCGCAAGGGCTGCGTGGCCCTGCGGGTCTGCCAGCACATCATCGACCTGGCCGGCAAGCGCGGGCTGGAGATCCGGGACACCTACGAGTTCCTCCTGGCCACCATCGCCGTGTGCGTCCTGTGGAACCCCATGCTGGAGAAGCGCATCAGCCGCCAGATGGTGGAGGATTCCGTCGCCTACTTCTACCTCATGGCCCGCATCGTGGCCTACTCCGTGGTGGACCGGGCCAACAACCCCCACTGGAAGAAGCTGGTGGACCAGAAGCTCTCCAACCTCAACGCCAGCTTCACCGAGAACGCCTTCAAGGTGCTCTTCGGGCGCCTGCCGGAAGGGTGCGACCTCATGGAGTTCCAGACCCTCATGGGCCTGACCGTGACCAACGGCCCGGGCACCCTCTCGGTAATGGGCGCCAAGGAGTCCGTGAGCGCCCGCAACGACATCTCCATGGCCTTCGTGGGCTTCCTGGCCAACACGGGCCGGGCCCACGGCGGCAACGGCTTCGAGGCCATCGAGTTCCTGGTGGAGAAGTTCAGGGAGACCGGCCTCACGGATCCCGGCGACCCCAACCACGGCCTGGACCTCAAGGCCATGGCCAACCGCGCGGCGCGGGAGTACGGCGCCTACAAGCAGCGGGTGCGCGAGACCGAGGAGTCCGTGGTCAAGCCCCTGCCCTGCGTGAACCACCCCGTCTTCAAGGGCAACGCCATCAACGTGGATCCCCGCGAGCAGTACGTGGCCGCGCAGTTCAAGGAGCTGGGCGTCTACAACGCCTTCTGGGAGTTCTACCACCACCTGGTGCAGGAGCTCTATGACGAGGGCGTCACCCGCAACGTCTTCTGCGTGAACGTGGACGCCGTGCTGGCCGTCATCACCCTCAAGCTCGTGTGGAAGGACCTCCAGGCCGGACGCGTCACGGCGCGGCAGGTGCAGGACCTGGTGTTCACCCTCTTCCTCTTCGGCAGGTCCATCGGCATCGCCGCCGAGATCGCGGACCACCGTGACCGGGGCACCGACATGGACTGCCGGACGCCGGAGAGCGAACTCACCTACGTCCTCTAGAGAAGAGGGGCCCCCTGACGGCTCCCCTCAGGCCTTCCGGCCTGAGGAGAGCAGCCGGGGCACCGCCAGCAGCCCCGCCCCGAAAAGCGTGAGCGCGATGAACAGGGTCACCGGCCTGCCTTTGGGCAGGTCTTCGGCCAGGAGCTTCAGGGCCGCGCAGGCCAGGAGGGGATAGGCCAGCCACGGCAGCTCCGAGGCCGCCTTCCACCGGCCCGCGGCCGCGGC
>DBME01000190.1:0-5648 GCA_002298155.1 Holophagaceae bacterium UBA706
CTGGCTCAGGGACTGGGCCGTGGAGCTCAGCTGTTCCGAGGCGCCCACCAGGGAGCCGGATGCGTCCTGGACCTGGCCGACCACGTCCGAGAGCTTGTCCACCATGGTCTTGATGGAGGCCATGACGCTTTCCGTGTCCCCGTGCACCGTGACGACCTCCAGGGCGAGGTTGCCGTCGGCCACCTGCTTGACGATGGACGCGGCGTATCCGGGCTCGCCGCCGATCTGCTTCTTGATGACCCGGGTGACGGCCAGGCCCAGGCCGATGGCCAGAAGCATGCCCACCACCATCGCCAGTTCCATCTGGTGAGAAGCCGACGCGGCCGTCGCGGCGTTGGCCTCGGCGATCTTCTGGGCTTCTTCCACGTTCTCGCGGATCATCTTGTCGATGAGATCATTGAGTTCATTGGTGATCTTGCCGACCTCGGGGCTGTAGGAGATGGCCACCGAATCCGCCTTGCGTCCCTCGTTGGCGGCCCGGGTCATGGGCTGCCCGACCTCCTTGTCGTAAAGGGCAACCAGTTCCTTCAGGCGCGTGAGGTTCGCCTTCTCCTCAGGTGAAATGGCCTGGTGCGTGTAGGCGGCCATCGCGTCTTCCATCTTCTTCCAGTACTTGTTCTTCGATTCAAAGACCGCGGCGAGCTTGTCCTTGTCGGGCGCCGCGATGGACTTGCTGAGGTAGTTGCGCACCAGCTGGAAGTTGCCATTGATGGCGTCCAGGTTCTTCATGGGCGCCGTGGCATTCTCGTACATCTCCTTGTCCTTCTCGGCAAGGGTTCCGAGGTTGGCGATGCCGATGGCTCCCACGCCCCCGGCGATGAGCGCCACCATGCAGAAGGACAGGATGAGCTGGGATGCGAGCTTGAGTTTCTTGAACCATTGCATGAATGACTCCGTCGTCTAAGAGCGGGAGAAGGCCGGGGAAACGCCGCCCGGCACACGTTTGGAGGCCAACTGAACGAGCTGAGGAACGTCGAGGATCAGTGCCACTTCGCCGGAGCCGAGGATCGTGGATCCACCCACCCCCTTCAGGTTCCGGAACAATTCGCCAAGGGGCTTGATGACCGTCTGGAATTCGCCCAGGAGGCGGTCCACCACGATCCCGGCCCGGGTCTCGCCGTACTGGACCACCACCACCCGCTCCTTCGGGGGCGCGGAGCCCGGCAGGCCGAAGACCTCCCGCAGGCGGAGGAAGGGCAGGACCTCCCCGCGCAGGTTCACCAGATGGTTCTCCTCCGATTCCAGGAAGGGGCCCAGGTCCAGGCATTCGATGACCATGTCCAGGGGAACGACGTAGCAGGTGGAATCCACCTCCACCCGGAACCCGTCGATGATGGCGAGGGTCAGCGGAAGCCGGATACGCAGGGTCGTCCCCGACCCCTCGTAGCTTTCCAGCTCGATGGACCCGCGCAGCTCGTCGATGTTCCGGCGCACCACGTCCATGCCCACCCCGCGCCCGGACAGGTTGCTAAGGGCGGCCGCGGTGGAGAAGCCGGGCTCGAAGATGAGGTTGTGGATCTCGTTGTCGCTGAGTTCCGCGCCCTCCTGGACCATGCCCTTCTCGATGGCCTTGGCCAGGATCCGCCGCCGGTCGAGGCCTCCGCCATCGTCGGCCACCTCGATGACGATGCTGCCGGACTCGTGGTAGGCGTTCAGGCACAGGGATCCCGTGGCCGGCTTGCCCCTGGCCTTCCTCACTTCGGCCGGCTCGATGCCGTGGTCGATGGAGTTGCGGACGATGTGCATGAGCGGATCGCTGATCTTCTCCACGATGGTCTTGTCCAGCTCGGTCTCGCCGCCCTGGATCTCCAGCTCGATGTCCTTGCCGAGTTCACGGGAGACATCGCGCACGATCCGGCGGAACCGGCTGAAGGTCTCGCCGATCTGCACCATGCGCAGGCTCAGGGCGTTGTCCCGGATCTCCTCCACCAGCTTGTTGAAGGTGGCGGTGGCCTCCAGGAGCCTCCCGTCGTGGGCCTGCCGGGCCAGGACCTGGGCGCTGGCGCCGGCGATGACCAGTTCGCCGACCAGGTTCACCAGCTTGTCCAGCTTCTCGGCGGCGACCTTCACCACGCGCATCTCGGAGGCCTGTCGCTCCTGGAACTTCTTCTGCTTGTCCAGGGCCGCGGCCACCACGGGGGGCGGCACGGACTGGTCCTGGACGAGGATGGTGCCGATCCTTCGGCCCGGGTCCTCTTCCGTCTTCTGCACCGCCAGGGCCTGCTCCAGGTCCCGGGGAGTGATGCAGCCGCCGGCCACGAGAATCTCCCCCAGGTACTGCTCACCCTCCGGGAGCTCCTGGATGAGCCGGATGTATTCCTCCACCTTGGCGTTGGGCGGAATCAGGCGAATCTGGCTGTCGTCCCGCACGAATTCGAAGACGTCCTCCAGGGTCGCGCGGTCCGCCGGGGTGTCCAGGTCCATCTCCAGGCCCAGGTAGCAGAGCTCGGGATCATAGGATGCGCCCGCGGGCAGCTTCTCAAGCAGCGAATGCAGATGGACCATCCTCCCGAGGGTGCGGAGGTACCGGACGAAGGACAGGGGGTCCATGCCGTTCTGCAGCACCTGGGGCCCGAACCGCACGGAGATGTGCCAGAAGTCCCGGCCCGTCTCCTCCCGTGCGGCCAGTTGCGGCGTTACAGCCTTGGGAACGGTGGCCAGGGCGCCCTCCAGCCAAGGCACGAGGGCCGCCATCAACCGCTCCCCCTCGGCCTTCACCTCCGGAGGTTCGGGGGCGTCGCCGTGGATACCGCCGATCATCCGCACGAGGTGGTCATGGCATTCCAGGAAGAGCCCGGTGAGTTCGGGCGTCATCTTCACCTGTCCGCTCCGTACCCGGTCCATGACGCTTTCCACGGTATGGGAGAAGTGCACGATGGCGTCCAGCCCGAAAAGGCCCGCCGAACCCTTGATGGTGTGCACGGCCCGGAAGATGGCGTTGATGGATTCGGCGGATTCCACCTGGTCCTCCTGAGCCAGGAGGGCGTCCTCCATGGCCGCCAGGAGTTCGCGGCATTCGACGATGAAAGTCTGCTTTACCTGGTCCATGTCCATGGCGGGGCCCTCAGGCGTTGGGAGCGATCAGCAGGGTGTCGCCGAAAACCCCCGCGAGGTTCAGCTGGTCGATGACTTCCAGGACCGCGGGGCTGTGGTGCGCGAAGGGGATGGCCCCGCCCCGGGTCTTGCCCTCCCGCTTGAGCCAAAGCAGGAGCTGGGCGCCGGCAGTGTCCAGCTCCTCAATGCCCGACAGGTCCACTTCCAGGTCCGGATGGGCGGCCAGCTCCTCCCCCAACCGGGTCCTGGCTTCGGTCACATGATAGATGGTGAGCTCTCCGGACAGCTTGAGCACATTCCGGTTCCGGTGGATCTGGACCATGTCCGACTCCCGTTCGCTAGGGAAGGATGAGCTTGGAAACCGCCATCAGCAGCTGCTCGGGCTTGAAAGGCTTGACCACCCAGGCCCGGGCTCCCGCGGCCTGGCCTTCCTTCTTCTTGTCCTCCCCGGCCTCGGTGGTGAGCATGATGACCGGCGTGAACTTGTAGGCGGGGAGGTTCCGCACGGACTTGAGAAAGGTGATCCCGTCCATGTTGGGCATGTTCACGTCGCAGATCATGAGGTGAACCTTCTGACCGGTGAGTTTGGAGAGGGCGTCCTGGCCGTCGCAGGCCTCGATCACGTCGTAGCCCGCGCCACCCAGGGCGATGGACACCACCTGCCGGAGACTGACGGAGTCGTCGATGATCATGATGGTCTTGGCCATGGGTCCTCTCAGAAGAAGGTGATTTCGGAATCGGCGGAGCCGGAGGCCTGTTCGCCACGGTGGATGGCCTGCTGCTCGGAAGTGGTGTAGGTGCGCTCCAGTTCGGCCAGCCAGCGGTCGACTTCGAGGCTGGACGGGTGGTGCTGCAGGCGGTCGGAGAACTTCTCCATGTCGGCGATGACGCTCTGGAGGATCTGGCCGACCCGGTCCTGGAACTGGAGGTGCACGAGGGTGCCCGAAATCTGTTCGCCCAGATCGCTGCCGACGCCCTCGAAGCGGTGGGCGGAATCGGCCAGCGCGGACGCGCCTGTCTGGAAGTCCGCCACCACGCGCCGGATGGTCTCTTCCGCGTTGCGGATCATCTCCACGTCCTGCTGGGCGAAGTTCTGGGTCGCCTGGAGGGCCTCCAGCAGCGATGCGTTCACCCAGGCGACCTTGTTGGTGATGGCGTTGCCCGTGGTGCCGGACCGCATGGACAGTTTCCGGACCTCCTCGGCCACGACGGCGAATCCCCGTCCCAGGCCCTGCGCATGGGCCGCCTCGATGGCGGCGTTGAGGGCCAGGAGGTTGGTCTGGTTGGCGATGGCCGCCACCTCCTCGGACATGCCCTGGAGCTCGGAGGTGATGGCAGCCAGGTCCTGGATCTTGTTCAACACCGTGGCACGGGCCTTGGCGCCGGCCTCGAGATCCTTGACGACGCTTGCCAGGGAACCGGCGCCGGTCTCGATGACGGCCTGCAGGTTCCGGCTGCTTTCCAGCCCCACGGCCTCCAGCGCTTCCCGGAGGTTGCGCTGCATGGTCGCGAAGCGGCTCGAGAGGCCCGTGATGGCCTCTTCCATCTCGCTGCGGGCATGGGCGGTCTGCCCGGCCCAGAGGGGGACGACGGCACCCGCCACCCGCTCCAGCTGGGGCATCCCCACCGGCTCCGCAAGGACGGCCACGGGCTCGGGAAGCGGCTGCGGCTCCGCAGGGGGTCGGAGGATCCGGTCCAGAAGGACGCAGGCGAGGGCCGCGATCCCTAGGAGAAGCCCCTTCCCGTTGAATCCCACAAACAGGATCGGAAGGAGGAGTGCCGCAGCCGGGAGGATCCCGCGGCTGGCGACAAGGCGCAGTTTGGGAGTATCACCTGTCATGAATGATTCCCTAAATGATCATCTACACTGTGACAAGCGGAGAGAGAAGATGGGCCGGAACCGTGAACCTTAAAGACCAATTTCATTTCCCGTGCGACAAGGCTGCCAGCATATAAAGAAGAAGTAAATGTTTTGCGTTCAAAAGCATGGGGAACGTTTATTGCATGGTTCCCTTTCCGGTAGGGATAGCAGAACTCAGGGTGTTTCCAGCTGAGGGAACTCGGGTCGATTTCCGCAAGGCCCACTTCCGACGATTCCCACATGGTTTTCACCATGGTCCCTCCCCTCAGAACCGGGCGAACTCGCGTTCGTCGGGTTCCGGCCTTGCTTCCGCCACCCGCCGCACGGGAGCAGGGATGATTCTCGCGGCGGGCCTGCGCCGTCCAAGGACCTTGGTGCCGGCAAGCCGGAAGAACGCCATGGTCGTCTGAAGTTCCTGGGCCTGGGAACTCACCTCCTCAGAAGTGGAGGCCAGCTCCTCGGAGGCCGCGGCATTCTGGGCCACGGCCTGGCTGATCTGGCCGATGGCGCCGTTGATCTGGCCTACGCCGGAATTCTGCTCGGCCGAAGCCGCGGCGATTTCCATGACCAGGTCCGACGTCTTCTGGATGGACGGCACGATGGTCTCCAGGAGGTTCCCTGCCCGCTCCGCCAGTTCCACGCTGCCCGAGGCCAGGCGGCTGATCTCCTCGGCGGCCACCTGGCTCCGCTCCGCCAGCTTACGCACTTCCGCCGCCACCACCGCGAAGCCCTT
>DBME01000190.1:5689-7295 GCA_002298155.1 Holophagaceae bacterium UBA706
ATCTGCTTCATGGCCCCCACGGTGTCACGCACCGCCTGGCCCCCGTCCAGGGTGTCCTTGGCCGTGCGCGATGCCAAGTCGCCGGTCACCTTGGCATTCTCGTTGTTCTGGGCGATGGAGGCGCTCATCTGTTCCACGGAGGCGCTGGTCTCCTCCACACTTGCAGCCTGTTCGCTGGCGCCTTGGCTCAGGGCCTGGGCCGTGGAGCTCAGTTGTTCCGAGGCCCCCACCAGCGACCCCGAGGCCTCCTGCACCTGCCCCACCACGTCCGACAGCTTGTCCACCATGTTGCGGATGCTGGCCATCATGCTGGTGGTGTCACCCTGAGCCACCGGGACGTCCACCGCCAGGTCTCCGTCAGCCACCCGCTGGGCCACCCGGGCCGCGTCCGCCGGTTCTCCCCCCACCTGACGCTTGATGGTGCGCACCACCCAGAGGCCGAGCCCCGTGGCCATGGCGAAACCCAGGACCATGGCGATGATGGAGTTGCGGCGCAGACGCTCGTAGGTGGCGGCTCCGGCCTTGTCGCCCTCCTCGGCGACCTTGCCGTTGTCGTCGAAGATCTTCATGACGATGGCCCGGAGTTCCTTGTACTTGGGCCGGGTCTCCCCGAAAACGTGCCTGCGGGACTCTTCCGCCTTGTTCGCATCCATGAGGGACTGGACCTGCTTGATGGCATCGACGTACACGGGCCATTTGGCGTCGAATTCCGCCCACAGCGCCTTTTCGGCATCACTCATCGCCGTGGCCTTCTCCTTGGCGACGGAATCCAGCACGTCCTTCCTTCCCGTCTCGATGAGGGTGATCTCTTCCGCCCGCCCCTTGGCGTCGGGAGCAAGGGCGTAATAGACGACGCGCTGCTGGAGGGCCGCGAGCGCCACCGCGGTGGTAGCCACGTTCTTCTGGCCCACGACGTTGTCCTTGTAGACATCGTGCATGAGCCCCGCCACCGTGCTGGTGCCGGCGAGTCCGATCACCCCCACGACGACGGACACCGCCGCCACCAGAAGGAAAGCCAGCATCAGTCTGCTGGAAAGTTTCAGGTCGGCCAGGAGATTCATCGAACCCTCCAGTTATGGTTAACGGAGCCTTCGGAAAGAACCTTGATCCACGTCGTATTGCCTGTCTGGTTTTTCCCAGGATGGGGTCTGTATCCTACCCCAAGGCCGCCGGGGTGGCATCCATTTTCGTGCTCAGGGCCCGATCTACGGTTTCCTGCAGTTGGCTGATGGTGAAGGGCTTCTTGAGGAAATCCAGGAAGCCGTGGGCCCGGGCCGTCTCGCAGCCCGTCTCCGCGGAAAATCCGCTGCACAGGACCGCCCGGGCCGCGGGGTTGATCTCCTTGATGGCCTCGAACGTCTCGGCCCCGGTCATCCGCCCCATGGTCGCGTCCATGAGGATGAGGGCGATGGTGCTGCCGCAGGCGCGGTAGATCTCCACCGCCTCCGGCCCGTCCTTGGCCAGGATGACAGTGTGGCCCAGGACGTCCACGAGGATTTCGGTCATGTTCGAGCGGATGTCCGGGTCATCGTCCACCAGGAGGATCATCCGGCCCGGGGCGGGTCCGGTGGCCACCTGCGCCGCGTGCGCCGCGGGGTGCGCGGCC
>DBME01000078.1 GCA_002298155.1 Holophagaceae bacterium UBA706
CCGCTCCCGCCCCCACCGCCCCCGATGAGAAGATTGCCAAGGCCCCCGGCGCCGATTCCCTCACCATCTCCGATGTCGTGGCCCGGCGCATGGACCTCAAGGACCGGAGCGTCACCGTCCGGGGCAAGGTCGTGAAGTACAACGAGGGCATCCTCGGCCGCAACTGGCTCCACCTGCGGGACGGCAGCGGCAACGACGCCACCAAGGACAACGACATCACCGTCACCACCAAGGACGCCAGCAAGATCGGCGAGGTGGTCACCGTCAAGGGCGTCGTGCGCATCAACAAGGACTTCGGCGCGGGCTACGCCTATGCCGTGATCATCGAGGACGGCAAGATCACCCGGTGAGTCAACGCCAGGCCGGGCCCTCCCCGGCCCAGCAGGTGCGGTTCCTGCCTTCGCCCTTGGCGCGGTAGAGGGCCGCGTCGGCCTGCTCCAGGAGATGCTCCAGGTCCCTGGCGCCGCCGGCGCCCAGCTCCGCGAGACCCAGGCTCACCGTGGGCACGGCGATGCTCGTGCCGTTCTCCAGCTCCAGGCGCGAGGCGGCCATGGCGTTGCGGATCCGCTNNATCGGAAGGCGGTGTCGCCGGCGGCGCCCTGGAGGATCACCGCGAACTCCTCCCCGCCCAGCCGGCCCGCGAGGTCCGCGGGGCGCACCTGGGCCCGGAGCACCTGGGCCAGCAGCACCAGCACCTTGTCCCCCGCCCCGTGGCCGTGGGTGTCGTTGCAGGCCTTGAAGTGGTCGGCGTCCAGCATGATGAGGGTCAGGGGCATGTTCGCGCGCAGGGCGGAAGCCACCAGGACCCGGGCCGAGGCCGTGAAGGCCCGGCGGTTGAACAGGCCCGTGAGGGGATCGATGCTGGCGGCGGCTTGGGAATCCTCGTAGAGGTGGGCGTTGTGCAAGGCCACGGCGGCGCGTTCGCCCAGGGCCCGCATCAGGTCGGGCTCGGCGCGCCGGGGATCCGCCTGGACCGCCAGAAGGCCCTCCAGGACGCCCGCGCAACGTAGCGGCTGCACGAAGACCCGCAGGGCCGCGTCTTCCGGCAGGCAGCCTTCCGCCAGCAGGTCCCCGGGCGCCATCTGGATCAGGGCTTCGGAGCCCGCGGCGGCCAGGGCCCGCTCCCAGGCGTCCGGCAGGAGGGCCCCGTCGGTGAAACCGTCAGCGAAGGATGGTGCGAGGCCCTCGGAGCGGCTCGTCCACACGGCCACGCCGCCCACGCCCTCCATGTCCCGGATCGCCCCCCCGAGGATCCGCGCCACGTCCGCGCCGGCCAGGGTGGCTGAAAGGGCCTGGGCCAGGTCGGCCTGGGCCGCCAGGAAGGCGATCCTGCGCAGCTCCTGCCGGTGCAGGCGCCCGTTGTCCAGGGCGATGGCCATCTGGCGGGCGAAGGTCTCCAGCACGACCCGCTCGATGGGCGGGAAGACGTGGGGCTCCCGGAAGGTCACCATGATCACGCCGTACGAGCGTTCCCGGTGGTGGATGGGCAGCGCCGCGTAGGCGCCCATGAGGTCGCGGGTGCCGGGGTTGGCGCGCGCGTCCACCTTGGCGTCTTCCACGAAGCTGGCGTGGGAGGTGCGGAAGGCCGTGTAGGTGGTGCCTTCCCGGCGGAACCCCATCGCCTTGACCTCGTCGCCGATGCCGTGGTCCGCGGCGTAGACCAGGTTCCCGGCCTCGTCGGCCAGGAGGATGCTCACCATGGGGAAGCCCAGGGCCTGCCAGAGGGCGTCCACCACCCGGCGCGAGATCTCCTGCGTGTCCTCCAGGGTGATGACGTCCGTGGCCACCAGCAGGAGGCGCACGGTCCAGTCCAGCAACCCCCCCGGACCGGCCGGGTTCCCGTCGGCGGGCAAGGGGCGAGGTTCCCTGGATGCGGGTTTGTCCATCTCTCCAGTTCACCAGAGGGAGGGGATCGGCTCCACCCTTTTTGTTGCGATCCTCAATCAGGAAACCGGCAGCCCCACCTTGCGCATGAGGTTCAGGAACCGCGGATCGTCCCGCATGCCGTCAGCCATGGGATCCTTGCCCAGGTAGACCAGGTACTCGCAGCGTTCCTCCAGGGCCTTGTCCATGTATACGAAAGCCTGGTCGGTCTCCCCCAGCCCGGCATGGATCGCGGCGAAGTAGAGGCTCGGCACGTACAGCTCCCGGCCCCCGTAGACGGGGGGATGGCGCAGGGCGTCCAGCATGGCCAGGGCGTGAGCCCGGTCGCCCATGCGGCCGTATGCGCTGCCCAGGAGCATGGCCAGGCCCGGGGCCTTGCCGGAGCGCTCCCAGGACTCCGCGAAGATCTTGACGGCGCCGGGGAGGTCGCCCTTCTGGGCCAGGGCCCGGCCCAGGTTCACCTGGGCCAGCATGAAGGCCGGGTCGATCTCCAGGGCCGCCTTGGCCGAGGCCAGGGCCTCGTCGTAGCGCCGGGCGAAGTAGTAGCACTCGGACAGGGCGCACTTCACGGTGGGCGAGAGGGGATCGAGGCGTTCGGCCCGCCTCAGCTCGTCCAGGGCGTCCTCGGTGCGCCCCTGGATGCTGTGGCACAGGGCATACCACTGGTGGGCGGTGGGGTAGTTGGGGTTCAGCTGGATGGCGCGCTGGAACTCCTCCTCCGCCCCGGGCACGTCCCAGTCGTAGATGAGGCGGATGTAGGCCAGGGAGGCATGGGCCTCCGCCAGGCGGGGATCCAGGTCCAGGGCCTTCAGGGCCGCGGCCCGGGCCTTGGGCAGGGCGTCGTTGGGGGCCATGACGCCCATCTCGGCCGAGCCCAGCAGGGCGTAGCAGTCGGCGATTCCCGCGTGGATGGGGGCGTACCGGGCCTCCATCTGGGCGGCGGTGCCGAAGCACGCCAGGGCCTTGAGGAGGTCGGCGGGGGTGCGCTTGTTCCAGAAGAAGCGGCCCTTGAGGTAGGCATCCAGGGCGGGGCCGCTGATGGGCGGGCGCGGGGCCCGCACGGCGTTGTGGTCCAGGCGCTGGGTGATGCTGGCCGCGATGTTCTCGGCCACCTCGGCCTGGAGGGAGAGCACGTCGCCCAGGGGGCGGTCGTAGCTGTCGTCCCACACGTGGGCCTCGTCCCGGCCCCGCACCAGGTGCACGGCGATGCGGACCCGGTCCCCGGAGCGCCGGACGGTGCCTTCCAGGACGTAGTCCACCCCCAGCTCGGCGGCGATCTGGCTGGCGCGCTTGGGGGACTTCTTGTAGGAAAGGGAGGAGCCCATGGCCAGGATGCGGGACCCCGCCCCCTGCTGCCGGCTCAACTCGGTAATCAGTTCCTCGGTGATGCCGTCGCTGAAGAATTCCTGGGCCGGGTCCCCGCCCAGGTCGGCGAAGGGGAGCACCGCCAGGGAGATGGATTCACTGCGATGCCGGGTGTAGGCCCTCAGGCCCAGGGCTGCGGCCAGGAGGAGGATGGCCCCCAGGGCGGCCAGAACCCATATTTTTCGGCCATGCCGCCCAATGTCGTCCTTTGCCGCCCCCTCCCCGGAGGGTTCCGGGGGGTCGGGTTCGGGCTCGGCGGCGGGGTCCTCCGCGGGCAGGCTCCGCACCCGGAGCCAGGCGTCCAGGTCGGACTTCGAGGCGAAAACACTGCCCATCTTGTCGTGGAAGTGGCGCTGGACGGGGAGGCCTTCGGACTTCTCCCACCGCTGCACGGTGCGCACGTCCCGGCGGAGATAGCCTGCGATCTCCTTCCAGGACTCAAGACGCTCTTCCGGGGCATCGGCGGACATAGGCGAGCTCCGTGTTGAAAAGTTCATTGGGTTATATGAAATTCTAGCACAGATGGGGGCCGAACCGCCCGGAACGGCCAAGTGCGACACGGGCCCGCTGTCGCACCCTTTCGCTGGCAAGCCCCGGGAGGGCGCCCATCCTGGACCCATACCCCCAACCCGGATATGGGAACGCCATGGCGAACCCCGGAGGATTCATGACCCGACACATCGGAATCGACATAGGCGCGGAAACCCTCAAGGTCGCGGAGCTCACCGGCACGCCCGGCGCCTGGACCCTGGGGAGGACCGTGCGGATCGAGCATCACAAGGACCCCGGCCAGGCCCTCCTGGCCGTGCTGGAAGCCTGGGACTGGGACACGGTGGATTCCGCGGCGGCCACGGGCCGCCTGGGACGCCAGGTGGCCCTGCCCCGCGTCCCCTCCCGCCAGGCGCTGGCCACGGGCTTCCGCCTCCTGCGGGGCGACGTCCCGGCCACCCTGGTCTCCATCGGCAGCCGGGGCTTCTCGGTGCTGGAACTGCGGCCCGGGGGCACGGAGGTGTTCCGGGAGAACGGACGCTGCGCCCAGGGCACCGGCAACTTCCTCCAGCAGCTGGTGGGCCGGTTCGGCCTCACCGTGGACGAGGCCGCGGACCTGGCGGCGGGGGTGGAGCAGCCCGCGCACCTTTCCGGGCGCTGCCCCGTCATCCTCAAGACCGACATGACCCACCTGGCCAACAAGGGCGAGGCCCGGGACCGCATCCTCGCGGGCCTCCTGGACGCCATCGCCGAGAACGTCCAGGGCCTGGTGCGGCCCCACATCTGCCCCCCCGCCCTGGCCCTGGCCGGGGGCGTGGCGCGTTCGGCGCGCATCCGCGCCCACTTCCAGACCTTCGCGGCCCGCCACGAGCTGGCGTTCCTGGATTCCTCCGCGGAAGACGCCCTCTTCTATGAAGCCTGGGGCGCCGCGGTTCTGGGGGCCGAGTACGGCCTGGGCCGGCCCTGCCTGGACGCGCTCCTGGAGGCCCCGGGCGAGACCCAGGTGGAGCTCCTGCCCGCCCTGTCCCAGGCCCTGGGCCGGGTGCGCCGCATGCCCCCGCCGCCCCCGCCCGCCTGGGACGGCCCCCGGAACGTCATCCTCGGCTTCGACATCGGCTCCACGGGCAGCAAGGCCGTGGCCCTGGACGTGGAGACCCTCGCGCCCCTGTGGGACGGCTACCTGGGCACCGACGGCGCCCCGGTGAAGGCCGCCCAGGACCTCATGAAGGCCTTCCTGGACAGCCCCGCCGGCGCGCACCGCGTGCGGGGCTGCGGCGTCACCGGCTCGGGCCGGGAGATCGTGGGCTCCCTGCTCACCATCTGCTACGGCGCCGGCTCCGTATGGGTGATGAACGAGATCGCCGCCCACGCCACCGGGGCCCTGGCCCAGGACCCGCGGGTGGACACCATCTTCGAGATCGGCGGCCAGGACGCCAAGTACATCCGCCTGGAGGGGGGCCGCGTCGTGGATGCAGCCATGAACGAAGCCTGCTCCGCGGGCACCGGCTCCTTCATCGAGGAGCAGGGCCGGCGCTTCGCGGGCATCCGGGACGTGCGCCAGCTGGGCGAGGCCGCCCTGGCCTCCGGCGCCTGCGCCTCCCTGGGCCAGCACTGCAGCATCTTCATGGCCGAGGTCATGGACGAGGCGGTGGCCGCGGGGGTCGAGCAGGACCGCATCATCGCCGGCATCTACAACTCCGTGATCGCCAACTACCTGAACCGGGTCAAGGGCAGCCGGTCCTGCGGCAGGGTCGTGTTCTGCCAGGGCATGCCCTTCGCGTCCGACGCCCTGGCGGCGGCGGTGGCGAGCCAGACCGGCTCCGAAGTGATCGTCCCGCCCAACCCCGGCCTCATGGGGGCCCTGGGCATCGCGCTCCTGGCCCAGCGCCAGCTCCCCGCCGAGGGCCTGCCCGTCCTGGACGGCGCCCAGTTCCTGGAGGCGCGGGTGGTGGAGAAGGACCAGTTCCAGTGCGGTTCCACCAAGGGCTGCGGCGGCAAGGGCAACGCCTGCCGCATCGACCGCCTCACCACCCAGGTGGCCGGCGAACGCCGGGTCTTCTCCTGGGGCGGCGCCTGCTCCCTGTGGGACAAGGGCGCGCGCCGGCGCAAGCTGCCCGACCTGGCCCCGGACCCCTTCCGTGAACGCCGGGAGCTCACCGCGAGCCTCATGGCCGCCCTCGAGCCCCGCCCCGGGGCGCCGGTGGTGGCCCTCACGGACGAGTTCCAGATGCAGGGGCTCCTGCCGTTCTTCGCGACCTTCCTGCACGCGCTGGGGCTGGAACCCCGCCTGGGCGCGGCGCCGGGCCGGGCCGCCCTCAAGCGCGGCATCGAGGAGGCCGCGGTGCCCTTCTGCGCCCCCATGCAGCAGTACCACGGGCTGGTGGCCGCCATGGCCGAGACCGCGCCCGACTACCTCTTCCTGCCCATGATCCGCGAGATGCCCCACGTGAACGGCGAGGCCCACGCCACCATCTGCCCCATCACCCAGGGCGCGCCGGACGTGCTGCGCCTGAACCTGGGCGGCGGGCCCCGCATCCTCAGCCCGGTGGTGGACATCGGCGCCGGCTTCTTCGACGCGCCGTCCTTCCTGCGCGCCTGCCGGGAGCTGGCCCGGGACCTGGGCCGGGCCGGCGCGG
>DBME01000222.1:0-166 GCA_002298155.1 Holophagaceae bacterium UBA706
TCCTCCGGTTTGCCGTGGCCCGGCTTTGGAACGGGGAGATGGAAAGGTCCGGGCGAATTGGACTAAAGGTCCAGGTAGCCCGTAAGCCAATGGAGGAATCCAGGGGTGTGGGCGGATGCCCGCAACCCGGCAGTCCACCCCAGATGCAGGATTGGGCGGGCCCCAC
>DBME01000222.1:205-3376 GCA_002298155.1 Holophagaceae bacterium UBA706
GTGCCGGTGGGTCGGCGCAAAGGGGTGGAACTCCCTGGGCCGGCCTCTTCCCTCGGGACCCGAACGAAACGACCTGGGGCCACCGGTAGGGAATGTTTGTCGGCTCCAGAATGTCCAACGCCGAACAAACGCGGTCCCTCCCGAACCGGTTCTCAGTTCCCCCCGCCCAGGCTCCGGAAGAAGCTGAGGGTGCTCAAGCGCAATCCCAGCAGCAGCACGGCCTCGTCCTTCCCGGACCTGCCCTTGCTGGCGCGGCCTTCGATGTAGAAATCCCCGTTGCTGCCCTTGGAACCGAACTGGGTCAGCACCACCTGGCCCCGCACCATGAGCCGGTCGGGGTGCACGAAGAGCGGGTCGCGCACGAAGGCCACCTCCGCGAACGAGGTCCGCATGGGGCCGTCCTCCTCGCGCAGGGTGACGCCCAGGGTGAAGGTGGTGCGGAACTCGTCCCGGTTGGATTTGGTGAGGTCGGAGGCGGTCTCCTGCTGGGTGTAGCCCACGAGGCCGATGCTGCCCAGGAGGCCCCAGCTGAGGTTCTCCGTGAAGGACTTCATCCACCACACCCCCATCTCCCCCTTGAAGTTGCCGCTGGTGGTGATGACGTTGACGGTGTCCGAGTTCTCCTTGCTCGCGGACTGGAAGGAGAGCGTCCCGAAGATGTCCATCCACTGCTCCCCGCCCGGCCACCGGAGGGTGTTGCGCAGGTCCAGGGAAACGAAGGGCTTGGAGGTGGAGAAGAAGGAGTTGTTCTGGTCGCCCTCGCTGTAGAGGTTGCTGAACTGCAGGCCGGCGTACATGTCGGCCTGGAAATCCAGGGCGTCCACGCGCTGCGGGTCCTCCCGCTGGCGAAGGACGTCCATCTGGTTCTGGATCTCCTTGTACTGGAGGATGGTCCGGCGCTGGGTCTCCACCAGCTCCCCCCCCTTCCTGGCGATGCTGGCGCTCTCGTTCCCGATGTTCTGGGCGAGGGCCTTGGTCTTGTCGTAGTTGAAGATCATCTCCTCCAGGCGCCGGCCCAGCTCGCGCTGCTGCTTGCGCAGCTGGCGGAAGAAGGCCTTGCGCTCGTGGGGCCGCAGGGACTGCACCCGGGCTTCCAGCTCCCCCACATAGGCGGGATTGGGCTCGCCCTTGACCGTGAAGGGCGGCGGCACCACCCGGGTCCGGTCCACGTCCAGTTCGGGATCCGCATCCTGGCACCAGGCGGGCACCCCCAGGAGAGCTGCGCTCAACATCACAACCTGCACTCTGCCCATGGCCTGACCCCACCTTCCCCTTGTATATCCGTTGGCGTTTCCTGCATCTTATCGGAAGCGAGGTTTCCTTCCACTCCGCTTAGCGAGGTTTCGCCTTGAACATTCTCCGCTTCGGCCTCCCCTGCCTCCTGGTCATGGCCCCCGCTTTCGGCGCCGGGAAGCGCGCCTTCAGCATCGCGGACCTGTACCGCCTCCGGAACGTGGCCCATCCGGCCCTGTCCCCGGACGGAACGCGGGTGGCCTTCGAAGTCTCCAGCCAGGACCTGGCGAAATCCACCCGGGCCACCCACCTGTGGATGGCGGACCTGCGCACGGGCGAAGTCCGGCAGCTGACCTTCACCGGCACCTACGACGGGGAGCCCCACTGGTCCGCGGACGGTCGTTCCCTCGCTTTCCTGTCCTCCCGCGAGGAAGGCATCCAGCTGTGGACCCTGGACCTGGCCGGGGGCGAGCCCCGCAAGACCACCTCCTTCGGCCCGGGCGTGGGCCTGCCCCACCTGCTGAAGGACGGCAAGACCGTGGTCTTCCAGGCCAACGTCTTCCCCGAAGCCATGGCCGACGGCGCCCGCAACCTGGAGCTGGCCGAGAAGCTGGAGAAGGGCCCGGTGCAGGCCCACTGGGCCGATTCCCTCCTCTTCCGCCACTGGACCGACTACCGGGACTTCCAGTACTCCCACCTCTTCACCCAGGCCGGGCCCGACGGCCCCGTCACCGCCCTTACCTCCGGCAAGAACGACTTCCCCGCCTTCCAGCAGACCTTCGACGTCTCCCCCGACGGCAAGGAAGTGTGCGTGACGGCCTCCACGGATCCCAACCCGGCCCGCTCCACCAACATGGACCTCTTCCTCATCTCCCTCGAGGGTGACCGGACCCCGGTGCGCATCACGGGCGCCAACCCCGCCTTCGACGGCGCCCCGGCGTATTCCCCCGACGGGCGCTACATCGCCTACAAGTTCCAGCGCACCCCCGGCTTCGAATCCGACCGGGCCCACCTGGGCGTGTACGACCGCCAGACCCGCGCCTTCCTGGACCCCACCGCCGCCTTCGACAATCCCGTGGACCTCTACCAGTGGTCGCCGGACGGCAAGGTGCTCTGGTTCACCATCCAGGAGAAGGGCCACCACCCCCTCTACCGCGTGGACCTTCCCGGCGGCAAGCCCCAGCGCATGCTGGACGGCCAAACCATCCGGGATTTCGTCGTGGCGCCCGGCGGGGCCTCCATCGTCTTCTCCCGGGACACGGTGGGCGAACCCAGCGAACTCTGGCGGTGCACCTTCCCCGGCAAGGAGCTGAAGAAGCTCACCGGCTTCAATGACGCCGTGGCCGCGGAAGTGGACATCCGGCCCGTGGAGGAGATGTGGGTCAAGGGCGCCGACGGCGCCGAGGTGCAGGTCTTCATCGTCAAGCCCCACGACTTCGACCCCTCCCGGAAGTATCCCCTCATCCTCAACGTCCACGGCGGCCCCCAGATGATGTGGGCGGACACCTTCCGCGGCGACTGGCAGGTCTACCCCGGCGCCGGCTACGTGGTCGCCTTCCCCAACCCCCACGGTTCGGTGGGCTACGGCCAGGCCTTCACGGATGCCATCTCCAAGGACTGGGACGGCAAGGTCATGACCGACATCTCCAAGGTCACGGACGCGCTCGCGGCCCTGCCCTACGTGGATTCCGGCCGCATGGGGGCCATGGGCTGGTCCTGGGGCGGCTACGCCATGATGTGGCTCGAGGGTCACACCACCCGCTACAAGGCCCTGGCCGCCATGATGGGCGTCTACGACCTGCCCGCCATGCACGGCGCCACCGAGGAGCTGTGGTTCCCCGAGTGGGACATCGGCGGCACCCCCACCTCCAACCCCAAGGCCTACGCCCGCATGAACCCCGCCAGCCACGCCCAGGCCTTCAAGACCCCCTGCCTGGT
>DBME01000090.1:0-146 GCA_002298155.1 Holophagaceae bacterium UBA706
CTCATGGCGGCCCTGATGGGGTCGAGGCGGGCGCCACAGTCGATCGGGATAGGCTCACATACTGACCGAGGCGACCCAGTCCTCCAGCACCTCCCATCGCCGGGCCTGGATGCCGTCGGCGTCCAGCAGTTCACCTGACGGGCCGA
>DBME01000090.1:164-2594 GCA_002298155.1 Holophagaceae bacterium UBA706
AAAGATCGCGGGGCCCGTGAAGCCCAGGTGGTACCAGAAGGCGCAGGGCGGCCCCGGAGACCCCTGGGCGGGCGCCACGGCGGGGCTGAGTCCCTCGGATTCCCGCGTCAGGATGTGGAGGCCGCCCAGGCCTTCCGGCACGTCTGCCAGCAGGGAGCCCAACCGCCCGGGTCCCGTGAGGCTGCGCTGCAGGCNNCATCGGCGCCCTGGGCCTGGTCCACGGCCATGGTGTCCGGCGCCCCGGAGGCGACCCAGGCCTGGAGACAGGCCCGGAAGGCGTCGGGATCCGCGCCGAATCCGGCATGGCCGCGCATTCCGGCCCGGGCGTTGGCGTCGTTGGGCTGGTGCGGATCCCGGGCGGGCAGCGTCAGGTCCGGCTCGGCCAGCGTCCACATCTCCAGGTCGGGCCCCTGGGGAACGAAGGGCGGGGCTTCGCGCCAGGGCGCGGGAACCTGCCCGGAAGCGCGCGCCCCCAGGGCCTGGAAAGGCTCGCCGGCGCGGGCTTCGATCAGTTCCGCCAGGAGCCGGTAGCCCAGGTCGGAGTAGAGGCTCGTCCCCGGTTTTCCGTCCACGAGCTTGGGGTGCTGGCCCCGGGGGAAGCCCCGGGCCAGCTGCGCCGCCAGGGGCTCGCCGGTGTAGGGCAGCCAGGGCGGCAGCCCAGCGGAATGGCTGAGGAGCTGGCGCACCGTGAGGGGCACTGGCCGGTCCGTGAAGCCGAGCTGAACCCGCCTGTCCTCGTCCAGATCCAGGAGCCGGAGCGCCAGGGGCGCCGTCACCAGGGGCTTGGCGAGGGAGGCGAGATCGAAGAACACCGGACCCTATTCCGTGCGGAGGTTCGCCAGGGATTCGGCCACGGACTTCTGGACGAGGTCGGCGACCTTCATGGCCTCGAAGGCGTCCTTCCAGGGCACCAGGTCCTCGCCCTTGCCCTGGCAGGCCGCGTAGAAGGCCTCCAGTTCGAGCTTGAGGGGCTCGCCGCCGACGATGTCGACGACCTCGGGCTGGACCTGGGGGCCCTCGGGGCCCATGGTCAGGCGCAGGACTTCCAGCTTCTGGGCGGCGAAATCCAGGCTCGCGTAGGACATGGAGCCGAAGGCGCGCAGGGTGCGTTCCTTCTTGCGGGCCACGCGGCTGGCGGTGACGGTGGCGAAGGCGCCGCCCTCGAACTTGAGGCGGGCGTTGACCAGGTCGGCGTATTTGGTGAGCACGGGGACNNGCCCACGGCCTCCACCGAGATCACGGGGCGGCCGATGAGGGCCAGCAGCAGGTCCAGGTCGTGGATCATCACGTCCATGATCACGTCCACTTCCATGGAGCGCATGGGGAAGGGGGAGACGCGGATGGCCTCGGCGAAGTGCGGCTTGATGCCCAGGGCCCGCAGGGCGGTGACGGCGGGGTTGAAGCGCTCCAGGTGGCCCACGGCGGCCACGAGGCCGCTGCGGCTCTTCCGGGCCTCGGCCAGGGCTTCCAGGAGGGCCACGCCTTCCTCCAGGTTGGCGGCCAGGGGCTTCTCCATGATCACGTGCTTGCCGGCCTTGAGCACTTCGAGGCCCAGGGCATGGTGGAAGCCGGTGGGCGCGGCGATCTGCACGGCGTCGACCCGGTCCAGCACGTCGGCCATGGCGGGCACCCAGGCGGTCTCGAACTTGGCGGCGATCTCCCTGCCGCGCTCCTCGCTGGGATCCACCACGGCCACCAGTTCGGTGTCCTCCGCCGCCGAAGCGATCCTCGCATGATGCTGGCCGAGGCTGCCGACACCGACAACCGCCACGCGCAATCTGGTCATGGTTGCTCCTTATTGATCTCTAGGTCTTCAGCCTAGCACCGGGAGGCGAGGAAGTCGCAGAGCGCCTTGGGGTACAGCGCCATCTCCTGCGCGTAGACCCGTGCCTGGAGATCCTCGGGCGTATCGCCCGGCAGGACGGGCACCCGGGCCTGGGCCAGGATCCGCCCATGGTCATAGATGTTGTCGACCACGTGCACGGTGCAGCCCGAGAAGGGCACGCCCGCCGCCAGCACGGCCCGGTGGACGTTCATGCCGTACATCCCCTGGCCGCCGAAGTCCGGCAGGAGCCCCGGATGGATGTTGAGCACCCGGCCCTCCCAGGCGGCTGGAAGCTCCAGCTTCTTGAGCCATCCGCACAGGAGGACCACGTCGGCCCCGGCGTCCTCCGCGGCCTGGAAGCAGGCCCGGGAGAAGGCGGCGTCGTCGGGATGGGCCGACCGGAGCACGACGGACACCGGCAGGCCCTGGGCCCCCAGCCGCTCCACACCCGCGGCCCGGGCGCTGGAGGACACGGCGGCCACGGGGGTCGCCGGCACGCGGCCCGCGCGGCAGGCTTCCACGATGTTGAGGGCGTTGCCCCCGGTTCCGGAGATGAAAAGGGCCAATTTGTTCATGACCTCATCATCCCACAGGGTGCCCGGGGT
>DBME01000090.1:2607-2796 GCA_002298155.1 Holophagaceae bacterium UBA706
TTTTTAGTGGTTTCAATCGGCTTACCAATTGGCATTCTTCATGCGTTTTCCTCGGCGGGGACACCCCCCCAAGAAGCGGCAAGGCCGCATAAGGAGATCACCATGGCAACCATGAAGACGTTCGGAATCCTGGTCGCCGCCGGCCTCATCGGCGTCGCCCTCGCGGCCCAGACCCCGGCGCCCGCCCCC
>DBME01000430.1 GCA_002298155.1 Holophagaceae bacterium UBA706
TCTGTGCTTGATCAGTTCGCCTACTTCGCCACCCTGCAATGATTCAGCCCAGCCTCGCTTCAGACGCCCTGGTAGATTTAGACCCGCGCGCCGAGCAGGGCGCCGTAGAGGTCCAGGTATTCCCTGGCGCTGGCCTTCCAGCTGAAGTTCTGGCCCATGGCGTGGCGCTGGATCCGGGCCCAGCTGCGGGGATCCTCCCGGTAGAGCCGGCTGGCGCGGCCGATGGCCTCGCCCAGGACCCAGGAGCTGGGCTCCTTGAAGACGAAGCCCGTGGCCGTGGAATCCATGATGGACTGGGCGTTGGTGTCGGTCACGGTGTCCGCGAGGCCCCCCGTGCGGCGCACCAGGGGCAGCGCCCCGTAGCGCAGGGCGTAGAGCTGGGTCAGCCCGCAGGGCTCCTGGCGGGACGGCACCAGGATGACGTCGGAGCCCGCCAGGATCCGGTGGGCCATGCCCTCGTCGTAGGCCAGGAGGGCCGCGATCCGCCCGGGGTGGGCCTCGGCGGCGGCCTTGAACCCGGCCTCCAGCTTGGGATCGCCCGTGCCCAGCACCACGAGCTGGGCATTGAGCTGGATGAGGTAGGCGACGTTCTCCAGCACCAGGTCCAGGCCCTTCTGTTCGGCCAGGCGGCTCACCACCCCGAACAGCGGGGCCTCGGCGTCCTCGTCCAGCCCCGCCTCGCGCTGGAGGAGGTTCTTGACGACCTTCTTGCCCGAGGGGTGCCGGGCATCGTAGTGCTGGGCCAGGTGGGGGCTGGCCGAGGGGTTCCAGACGTCGTAGTCGACCCCGTTGAGGATGCCCGTGAGGTCCCGCCGGCGGTGGGCCAGGATGCCCTCGAGGCCGCAGCCCCCTTCGGGCAGCTGGATCTCGCGGGCGTAGGTGGGGCTCACGGTGGTGATGCGGTCGGCGAAGGCGAGGCCCGCCTTGAGGAAGTTGATCTTGCCGTAGTATTCGGCGCCCCCGGGGTGGAAGATCTTCGGGTCCAGCCAGAGCTCGGGCAGCAGCGCCGCGGGGTAGATGCCCGGGTAGGCGATGTTGTGGATGGTCATGACCGTGGCGGGCGCGCGGGTGGGGTCCTGGGCGTAGTAGGCGGGAATGAGGCCCGCCTGCCAGTCGTGGGCCTGCACGACGTCCGGCTTCCATCCGGCCCAGTCGCCGTTGCGGCCCACCTGGGACGCCGCCCAGGCCAGGGCGGCGAAGCGCACGTGGCTGTCCCCGTACTCCACGTAGGGGCCGCCGGCGCGGTCGTAGAGGCCGGGATGGTCCAGGAGGTAGATGGGCACGCCCCCGGAGGTCCTGCCCCGGAGCAGCCGCGCCTCGCCCTGGCCCAGGAGGTCCGGGAAGCCCCCGGCCGGCTCCAGGTCGCGGATCTCCTTCAGGAGGGTGGCAAAGCCCGGGAGCATGACCCGCGCGTCGGCCCCCAGGTCCCGCTGGGCGCCGGGCAGCGCGCCCATGACGTCGCCGAGACCGCCGACCTTCACATAGGGGAACAGTTCCGACGCGACATGGAGGATTTTCATCTGGCTTCCTGGAGGCGGTCCAGCATCCGCTGGGATATCAGGGTTACACCACTGGGAGTGCGATGGAAGCGCAGGGCGTCCGCCTCGGCGTCCTCACCCACCACCAGCCCCGCCGGGATGCGGCAGCCCCGGTCGACGATCACCCGGCGCAACCGCGCGTGCTCGCCGATGTCCGCGTCGGGCAGTACCACGGCCTCCTGCAGGTAGGCGTGGGAATGGGCCCGGACCTTCGAGAACAGCAGGGACCGGTGGACCGTGGCGCCGGAAACGATGCAGCCCGCAGACACGAGGCTGTGGATGGCCACGCCGTTGCGGTGGGGATCGCTGTGCACGAACTTCGCCGGGGGCAGCTGGTCCATGTGCGTGAAGATCGGCCATTCGTAGTCGTAGAGGTTCAGGTCCGGGTCCACGGAGGTCAGGTCCATGTTGGCCTCCCAGTAGGCGTCCACGGTCCCCACGTCCCGCCAGTAGGGCGGCTTGTCCATGTTCCGGATGTGGCTGAGGCAGAACCGGTGCGCGAAGACCCGCGCCCGGGGCACGAGCCAGGGGATCAGGTCCCGGCCGAAATCGTGGGAGGATTCGAGGTTCCTGGCGTCCAGCGCCAGCTGCTCGTACAGGAAGTCCGCCTTGAAGAGGTAGATGCCCATGCTCGCGAAGGCCCGGTCGGGCCGGCCCGGCACGCAGGTGGGTTCCGCGGGCTTCTCCTGGAAGCCCACGATGCGTTCCTGGGCGTCGATCTCGGCGACCCCGAAGGCCCGCGCCGCCTCCCGGGGCACGTCCAGGCACGCGATGGTCAGGTCCGCGTCCTTCTCCAGGTGGTCCTCCAGGAACCGGCGGTAGTCCATCTTGTAGATGTGGTCCCCGGCCAGGATCATCACGTTCTCGGGGTTGTGGCTGGCGATGTTGAGGACGTTCTGGTGCACCGCGTCGGCGGTGCCGGAGTACCACGCGTCGCTCTCCAGGCTCTGCTGGGCGGGAAGCACGTGGATGAACTCGTTGAACTTCCCGTTCAGGAAGGACCAGCCGAACTGCAGGTGCTCCAGGAGGCGGTGAGAGTTGTACTGCGTGACCACGAGGATCTTGCGGATGTTCGAGTTCACGCAGTTGGACATGGTGAAATCGATGATCCGGTATTTGCCGCCGAAATCGAGGCCGGGCTTGGACAGCCTGCTGGTGAGGTCCATCAGGCGCTTGCCCTTCCCCCCGGCAAGAACCATGGCGATGGTCCGCTGGGCGGCAAGGAAGATCTCCCGCTGCGACATCGTCGCCCTCCTGTGGCCGCTTGGGAAAACACGGCCGTTGCCTGATGGCATCCCGTTGCCTAAGGAGAATGCGCCCAACCTGTCTCGGATTCAAGAGAAAGCGTTCATCCGCCCGGGCAGGTCAGCCGGCCATGACCTTCTGGAGTTCGTCCCAGAGGAGGTCGTCCGGCAGGGTCGTCATGCAGGGATTCCCAGGCACCGGGCACGTGGTCCCCATGCACTCCAGGCATTCCAGCCCCTCCTTGCGCACCGTGCGCACCCGGGGGCCCCAGGGCGCCGAATGCCGGGGCCGGGTGGGGCCGAACACCGAGAGGGTGGGCACGCCGCACCCCGCCGAGATGTGGGCGAGGCCCGAATCCATGCCCACCAGGGCCCGGGCTCCAGCGATCCAGGCGGCGGAAACCGCCAGTCCCCCCTTCCCCGTGAGGTCCACGGCCCCGGGGGCGGCGGCGCGGATCCCGGCCGCCAGTTCCTGATCCACGGGACCTGCGCCCAGGATCACCGAGGCCACGCCCGCCTGCTCGAGACGATTGGCCAGGGCCGCGAAGGAGGCCACGGAGAGGCGCTTGTTGGGACTGTTGGCGCCGGGGGCCAGGACCACGTAGTCCCGCAAGCTCAGATCCGCCCGGCGGGCGGCCACCTGGTCCAGGGCCTCCGCCCGGGGCCGGAAGGGGCGGAAGGGGGCCGGCGGCAGGTCCGGGAAGGCCCGCGCCACCAGCGAGGCGTACCGTTCCACGAAGGGGGTGTCCAGCTTGTAGAAGGGGATGCTGTGCGTGTAGAGCAGGAAGGCGCCTCCGTCCCCGCAGCCCACGCGCAGGGGGACCCGGGCCAGGAAGGCGGCCAGCGCGGGGCGGCTGCTCTTGGGGAAGTTGATGACCGAGGCGGGGCGGTGGGCCCGGAGCATGCCGGCGGCCTTGAAGGAGCTGTACTTCCGGCCCGGTTCCACCATGACGCCCGCATAGTCGGAACTCCCGGCGAAGAGGTCCAGGACCCAGCCGGGTCCCCACGCCACCAGCGGCAATCCCGCGGCGCGCAGGGGGGCGATGGCGCCATGGATCATCATGGCGTCCCCGAAAAATCTGGGAAAGCGCACCCAGTGGGCTCCCGAGGGTACGTCTCCGTTCACACGCGCCTCCGGTGGAGCGCCATGAAGTCGCGTAAGATGAAGCAGACACCTAGGATCAATTCATGCCCCTCCTGCACCTATCTTCCCAGAAAACCGCCCTTTTGACCGGGCTGGCCCTACTCGCCTGCCCGGCAGCGTTCGCCCAGGCGCAGACCTACACGGCGGTGGACGCCGTGCGGGCGGAATGGGACCGCAAGCCGCCGGTGCTCACCCCCGAAGCCCTGGCCGCCCTCTCCCCGGCGGACCGGGCCCGGTACGACCTCACGCTCCGGCGCATCGGCGCCCCGGGTGCCCCCGCCCTGCTGCCGCCCTGGCTCGAGAACCCCACCGCCGCGGTCTGGGAGGCCCGGGCCCTGGAGGCCCGGACGCCCCAGGAGCGGTTCACGGCGTTCCATTTCCTCAACCGCCTGAAGTCGGCCAAGGTCTTCAGCGCCCTGGAGGGCCTCACGCCCGCGGATGCCCTGGCCTGGCCCCCCTACCTTCACCTCGAAGGCCAGGTGACCACGGCGCGCCTCAACGGCAACGAGCCGTCCCCGGCCGCGCAGGCCTTCCTGGACGCGCTCCGCGCCAACGGCAAGACCGATCCCGTGCGGGAGGGCGCCGCCCACATCCACATGGTCCTGGCCGGCAAGGAGAAGGGTGACCTGCGCCTGCCCGACACCTCCAACCTGGCCTACCTCGATGCCTGGAACCGCGGCCCCTGGGCGCCCCGGGCCAAGGATCACCTCGCCCTCCTGGCGGGGGCGGTGAGCGCGCCCTTCAACCCCGGCCCCGCCCAGCGCCTCCTGGAGGGCCTGCCCTCCGAGCCCATCCCGGAAGCCATTCCCGCGGTGCGCAAGGCCATGGTCAGCACCCTGACCCTGGTTCGGCTGGCGGCCCTGGAATACCTTCAGCGCCTCCCGTCCCTGGATCCCGAGCTCGCGGCCGAGGTCTCCAAGGGCGCCTTCTCCACCTACGCGGGCCCCCTCTGCGGCCCCTACCTGGCGGTCCTCCGCAAGCACCTCCCCGCCGAGGCCGCGCGTTACGACAAGTTCCTCCTGGCCAAGGACGATCCCCTGGCGCTGGCGGCCGCCATCGACGACCTGCCCCAGGCCCCCGCGGACCTGGAGGGCCTGGTGAAGCGCCTGTGGAAGACCTCCAACTACGACGCCGTCCAGACGCTCCTGGCCTCCCTCGACCGGTGGAAGCTTCCCGCCGACCAGCGCAAGGCCCTGCTCACCCGCTTCCTCACCCATCCCTGCTGGACCGCACGCCTCGACGCCTATCGCCTCCTGGCCGACCCCGCCATCCCCTGGCCCGCCCCCGCACCGAACACCTTCACGGAGGAGGCCGTGCGGGACCAGGCCCTGCTGCTGGCCCGCAACGGCAAACCCGTACGCATGCGCATCACCTTCGAAGGCGGCCGCAAGATCGTCCTGAAGCTTGATCCCGTCAACGCCCCCATCAACGTGGCGAACCTCGTGATCCTGACGCGGCGGGGATACTTCGACGGGCTCGCGGTGCCGCGGGTGGTGCCGGACTTCGTGGTGCAGATGGGGAGCCCGGTGGACACCATGGACGGCGGGCCAGGCTATACCGTGCGCTGCGAGGACAGCCTGGACTGGTACGGTCCCGGGAGCGTCGGCATGGCCCTGTCCGGCAAGGATACGGGGGGGAGCCAGTTCTTCATCACCACCAACGCGACGCCGCACCTCACGGGGAAGTACACCCGCGTGGGGGAAGTGGAGGATCTGGGCAATGCACTGGCGATCCTGGATGCACTGGAGCTCGGCACGCGCATCGTGAAGGCTGAGATCCTCTAGGGGGAGTCTTCGGGTGGGGGGCAAGCATGACCCATCTTCAACCAACCGTTGCGGTACCCGGCAGCTTATTTCAGCTGTGGACGCCTGGAGCCTCCCGGCCCGTGCTCTCGACGTACTCCACGTAGGTGCCCGGGTACTTCATGGGGCCGGCGTGCTCCTCCCCGCCCAGTTCCAGGACGTGGTTGGCCAGGCCCCGCAGGAAGGTGCGGTCGTGGGACACGAAGAGCATCGTCCCCTCGAAGTCCTTCAGCGCCTCCACCAGCATCTCCTTGGTGGCCAGGTCCAGGTGGTTGGTGGGCTCGTCCAGCACCAGGAAATTGGGGGGATTGAAGAGCATCCGCGCCATCACCAGCCGCGACTTCTCGCCGCCGGACAGAGCCCGGATCCGCTTGTCCACGTCATCCCCGGAGAACTGGAAGGCCCCCAGGATGTTCCGGAGCACGCCCAGGCCCTCGGTGGGGAAGTCCTTCATGAGCTGTTCCAGCACCGTGAGCTCGGGATCCAGGAGATCCAGGGACTGCTGGGCGAAGTAGCCCATGCGCAGGCTCGCGCCCAGGCGCACGGAACCGGCGTCGGGCTCCAGCACCCCGGCCACCATCTTCAGCAGCGTCGACTTGCCAGCGCCGTTCTTGCCCATGACGCACCAGCGTTCCCCCCGGCGGATGTGGAAGTCGAAGCCGTCATAGAGGGTGCGGGTGCCGTAGCCCTTGCGCAGGCCCTCCACCATCACCACGTCCTCGCCGGAACGCATGGGGGACCGGAAGTCCCACTTCACCGTCTTGCGCCGCTTGGGCAGCTCGATGCGCTCGATCTTGTCCAGGGCCTTCACCCGGCTCTGCACCTGGGCGGCCTTGGCCGCGTGGGTGGAGAACCGTTCGATGAAGCGCTGCTCCTTGGCCAGCTTGGCCTGTTGGCGGGCGTAGGCCGCTTCCTGGTTCGTCTCCCGGGTCTCCCGCTCCTTCACGTAGAAATCGTAGTTCCCGGAGTAGGTGACGATGTCCCCGGCATCGATCTCGATCACCTTCGTGACGATGCGGTTCATGAAGTCCTTGTCGTGGGAGGTCATGAGCAGGGTCGATGGGATGGACTTCAGGTACGCCTCGAGCCAGAGGATGGATTCGATGTCCAGGTGGTTGGTGGGCTCGTCCAGGAGGAGCACGTCGAAGCGGCCCAGCAGGACCTTGGCCATGGACACGCGCATCTTCCAGCCCCCGGACAGGGCGCCCACGTCCCCGTCGATCTGGGCGGGATCGAAGCCGAGGCCCTCCAGGCAGGCCCGGGCGCGCGCCTCCAGCTCATAGCCGCCCAGGTGCTGGTATTCCTCCTGCACGTGGCCGAAGCGCTCGATGGACGCTTCCAGTTCGTCCATGCGGTCCGGGTCGCCCATGGCGTGCTCCAGATCCATCAGCTCGTGGTGGAGATCGCCAAGGCGCCCGCTCCCGGCGATGGCCTCGTCGAGAACGGTGCGCCCGGACATCTCATCCACTTCCTGGCGGAAATAGCCGATGGTGAGCTTCTTGGGGACACTGACCACCCCGTCAGCGGGCGCCTCCTCCCCCATGATCATGCGGAAGAGGGTGGACTTTCCGGCCCCGTTGGGTCCGACCAGGCCGGCCTTCTCGCCGGGATTCAGCTGGAAGGAGGCGTCGATGAAAAGGATCTGCTTGCCATACTGCTTGCTGACATCGGAAAGGGCGATCAAGGCGGCACTCCAAAGAGATAGCCTACCTTACCTTTCGAGCTTGAACCCCACCGTGAGCCTGAAGGTGGCCTTCACGGCCTCCCCTTCCACCGTGGCGGGCTGGAAGCGCCAGAGCTTGGCGACCCGCACCGCCTCGTTGATGAGGAGCGCGTGGGGACCGGAGATGACTTCCACGTCCGTGGGGACGCCCCGGGTGTCGATGGTCAGGCGGAGTTCCACGGGCCCCTGGGCATGGATCAGGCGCGCCAGCGGCGGGTAGACGGGGTTGACCTGTTGCAGGATGCGGATCTGGCTCGCTTCGATGGCGACGGGGTTCGCGGAACGCACAGGAGGTGGCGGCGCCGTGGGGCTGGGCCCGGGAGGCAGGCCTACGATCCCTGGGCGTGTGTCATCGCCCTTACTGCCGACCATTTCGTTGGAATGATCCTCCTTGGACAGGTCGCGGACCACATCCGGGACGACGTTTTCGCTCGTCGGCGGTGGGTCGATGACCTTTATTCCGGGGGGCACCACGCCGCCACCCGTCTGGGGCGGAGGCAGGGGCTTCACAATCGGGACCGGTTCGAACTCGGTTTCCAGCTTCCACACCGTGGCGGTCGTGCCGCCCTTGATGGGACGTTGGGCCAGATGCCGGGCGGAACTCACCACCGCGCCAGCCATGACGCCATAGATGGCGCAGGCGACCAGGAGACTCGTGAGGCGGGCGGGACGGGGCGCTGCCAGGTGGATCGCGTTGGGCAGTAGCGTGGGGGGTAGGATCTCGGCAGGCCGAGGGCCGGTGTCGCGCTTGGACATGTGACCTCCTGGGATGTGCTTTGCGGCATGCAGCGAAACGGCGCGGACCCCCTGGTCCG
>DBME01000433.1:0-24795 GCA_002298155.1 Holophagaceae bacterium UBA706
TTCCTCGGCGATCCTCGGCTTCTCGGTATCCTCGGCGATAGGCCTTTTCCTCCCTTTTCGGCGCAAAGAACTCCTGCGCTGCTCGCACGATGAAAAAGCCTATCGCCGAGGTTGCCGAGGAACCGAGGTTCGCCGAGAAAAGCTGACTTTCGTCAGTTCCTTCAGAAGGAGGTCGGTCCCACGGGGGCGCCCACGCCGGTGGCGTAGTCCCAGCCGGCCTTGGCGGCGTTGCCGTTGCTGCCGGTGGTGATGTCCCGGAAATAGGTGGTGGGACCGCTGGTGAAGCGCGCGTAGAGGGAGGCCAGGAAGGCCGAGGTGTTGGTGTAGGGGGTGCCGGTGGGGTAGGCGGTGTTCACCATGCCCGCGACGCAGGGGGCCGCCAGGCTCGTGCCGCCGAAGACCATCCAGCCCTTGTAGCCCCGGTAGGCGGTGCTGTCGTAGACGGCGCAGCCCGTGTTGGGGTCCGCGTCCGCGGAGATGTCGGGCACGCCGCGGCGGGCGCCGGTGACGCCGGCGATGCCGGACTGCCAGGAGGGCTTGGCGATGTAGGCGCTGTTCCCGCCGCCGCCGCTGCTCCAGGCGGATTCGGTGGTGATGGTGTAGCCGCCGGAGGTCGTGGCGACGCTGGTGCCGCCGACGGCGACCACGTACTGGGAGCAGGACGGGTAGATGACGACCCCGCCCGTGTCGCCCGAGGACGCGAAGAAGAGGGGGCCCGCGGCGGTGGGCTGGAAGTGGCTGTCGTTGGCGGCTTCCGTGGAGGTCTCGCTGCCGCCCCAGCTCATGCTCACCTGCTTGACGCCGGCGATCCTGGCGGCCACGTCCACGGCGGCATACATGTCGGCGAAGGAGGCGGAGTTGGCTTCCACCAGGACGATCTTGGCCTTGGGCGCCATGGCGTGGGCCCACTCGATGTCCAGGGCCGCCTCCTGGTTCCAGCCGGCATTGACCTTGGGCGCCTTGCCCCCGGCATAGACCACCTGGAAGACGGTGTTGGTGGCCGCGGTCACGTTCGTGGAGGTTTCGATGGGCAGGCCGAAATAGGCGGCATAGACATTGAAGTCGTTGAGGGCCGTGGCGTAGTGGTAGGCGTCCACGATGGCGATGACGCCGCCGCCGCCCGAGGTGGCGGAGGCGGGCACGCCGTAGAAGGCCCACAGCTGGGCCGGGGTCATGCCGCCGGAGGGTCCGAGACCGCCCGCGGGCTCCAGCAGCATCTTGTGGTTGGTGTGGACCCGGTGGCCCACATCACCCGGATGCTCGATGCTGGTGTCGGGGATCAGGAACTTGCCCGAGATGCGGGCCTCCGATTCCTGGGCGGCGGCGGGCAGGGCGGCCGCGAGCAGGAGGGCGGCCATAGTCAGCGGGGCGGTGAACCAGCACTTCATGAGACCTCCGGGGACAGGTACAAAAAAGCCGACGCGGAATGCGTCGCTGGTTGACGGGCGGATATTTCAAAAGCCCAATATCCATGGGCTTTTTCTGGGGTGGTGCATCCGTACGACAAAGCTAACGGCTGTCCCGGCGGACGCAAGTGGTTTTCCCAACAATTTAATTGATATCTCTAGGTCTTTTTAGCGTTTGCCCTGGACCGGAGCGCTCAATTTGACCCGGATCTTCATCCGCCCGGAGCCATCCACATCCAGCACCTCCCAGCTCAGGGGACCGTCCTTGCCCGCCGGAATCTCGCCGGTGCCCATGTTGAAGGCCGCGTCGTCCAGCTGCCAGCGCCCGCCGGGGTAGCGGGGACGGGGCGGTTCCGGGGTGCCGGGGTGGGCGTCGATGACCCGTACGGGACCCCGGGGCTCGCCCCGGGTGAGCAGGGACGGCGTAACCCGGGCCACGACGAGGCCCTCGAAACCAGGTCCCCAGCGGTTGCCCATGCGGCCCCGGTCGGAGCCCAGGGGGCGGCGGACCTCCAGGTCCCAGAACCGGCCCCGCGCCCGGGGGTCGGCGATGACCAGCCGCTGCGGGTTGGTCCGGGGCGCCCGTTCCAGGGGATCCAGCCACCCTTCCCAGGCGCCCTTGACCGTCAGGGTCCGCACCGTGGCCCGGAAGGCCCCGTGGTACCAGAGCTCGGACCGCACCCACCCCATGGGCTGGGACGGGCTGTGGGCGGTGTCCTCCTGCCAGGGGCCCTGGTCCGGGTGGTAGGCGTCGGTGCCCCGGAAGAGGCCGGCGTCCATGATGTCCCACTGGCCGGCGGTGAGGGGGTGCTTGGCGTCCAGGTAGAGGTCGTCCACGCGGTTCTCGCCCTGGGCGTGGAGGGATTCGTGGACGATGAAGCCCAGGGGCGTCTCGTCCGTGAAGAACACCGCGGGCCACTGGACGTATTCGTCCCAGGGCAGCGGTTCCAGGAGGCAGATGGCGGTGAGGTCCTCGCCACCCTGGGTCACGGTGCCCGGGATGCCCGGCGCCACGATCCACAGGTGGTCGGGCTTGCCGTCGGGGACCAGGGCCCCGGTGGCATTGTCCACGGCGTCGAAGGGCCGAAGGTCCATGCCCTTGATGTGCTCCAGCACCCAGCGCACGATGGCGCCGCGCTGGGCGTCGCGCCGGGGGGCGGGATGGTCGGCGTCCGCCAGGTGCACCAGGGCGCCCTCCTCCAGTTCCAGGCTGCCCTTGGAGACCTCATAGAAGTAGTTGGCGGCGCTGGCTTCGCCGGGCCGGCGGCCGAAGAGGACGGACCGCAGTTCGGCATCGGTGCGCAGGGGCTTCTGGTCGGGCCAGTCGAGCCGGACCACCAGGACGCGCTCCTTGCGGTAGGCCGGGGCGGGGGCCAGCACCACCGGGGCGCCCAGTTCACCCAAAGGGACCAGGTCCCGCTGGAAACCCGGCTTCTCCACGACCACCGCGTCGTCCCCGGGGTCCAGTTCCAGGGTGAAGACCCCCTGGGCGTCCGTGAAGGCCAGGGGCGGCAGGCCCCCGGGCCGGACCCGGGTCATGCGGTCGGGGTGGACCCGGACCCCCTCCAGGGGCCGGGAACCGTCGGTGACGCGGCCGGAGACGCTCCCGGCCAGGACCGGAAGGCAGAGGAGGAGGGATGACACAAGACGAACCATGGTTTAAACGATACAATGGACGGTTCTAGGAAACTCCCGCACGGAAACTGAAAAAGGCCAACCTTGACCGACTCCAACCTCATCCGCAATTTCTCGATCATCGCCCACATCGACCACGGCAAGTCCACGCTGGCGGACCGCCTCCTGGAGCTGACGAACACCATCGCCCGGCGGGACATGCAGGCCCAGATCCTGGACGACATGGACCTGGAGCGCGAGCGGGGCATCACCATCAAGGCCCACGCCGTCACCCTCAAATACCCCGCCATGGACGGCAAGACATACACCCTCAACCTCATCGACACCCCCGGGCACGTGGACTTCACCTACGAGGTGAGCCGGAGCCTGGCGGCCTGCGAGGGGGCCATCCTGGTGGTGGACTCCACCCAGGGCGTGGAGGCCCAGACCCTGGCCAACACCTACCTGGCCCTGGAGAACGACCTGGAGGTCTTCCCCGTCCTCAACAAGACCGACCTGCCCAGCTCGGAGCCCGAGCGGGTGCTGGAGGAGATCAACACCGTCATCGGGCTGGTGGACACCGCCCATGCCGTGAACGTCTCCGCCAAGACCGGCGAGAACTGCCTCCAGGTGCTGGAGCGCGTCGTGCAGTGCGTGCCGCCCCCCAAGGGCGACCCCAAGGCCCCCCTCCAGGCCCTGGTTTTCGACTGCCACTACGACCAGTACCGGGGCGTGGTGTGCCTGATCCGCATCGTCAACGGCACCCTCAAGGCGGGCGAGACCATGCACTTCATGGCCACCGGCAGCGACCACCGGGTGGACGAGGTGGGCGTGTTCAGCCCCAAGATGACCAAGGTCGACGAGCTCAGCGTGGGCGAGGTGGGCTACGTCACCGGCAGCATCAAGACCCTGGCCGACGTCAAGGTGGGCGACACCCTGACCCACGCCCTTTCCAACACGACCCGGCCCTCCACGGAGATGCTCAGGGGCTTCAAGGAGCTCCAGCCCGTGGTGTTCGCGGGCATCTTCCCCACCAACAGCGAGGACTACGAGAACCTGCGCGACGCCATGGACAAGCTGCGGCTCAACGACAGCTCGTTCAAGTACGAGCCCGAGACCAGCCAGGCCCTGGGCTTCGGCTTCCGCTGCGGCTTCCTGGGTCTCCTGCACATGGAGATCGTCCAGGAGCGCCTGGAGCGCGAGTTCGACCTGGACCTCATCACCACCGCCCCCTCCGTGCGCTACCACGTGTTCCTCACGGACGACACCGAGGAGGACGTGGACAACCCCTCCAGGCTGCCCCCCCTGCCCCGCATCGCCCGCATCGAGGAGCCGCTGATCGAGGCAACCATCCTCACCCGCCCGGATTTCGTGGGCGGCCTGCTCAAGCTGTGCGAGGAGCGCCGCGGCCTCCAGCAGCGCCTTGAGTACGTGGGCAAGGACCGCGTCATGCTGGTCTACGAACTGCCCCTGAACGAAGTGGTGCTGGACTTCTACGACAAGCTCAAGTCCATCTCCAAGGGCTACGCCAGCTTCGACTACCACATGAAGGGCTACCGGGAATCCGACCTGGTCAAGATGGACATCCTCGTCAACGGCGAGGCCGTGGACGCCCTCTCCATCCTCGTGCACCGCAGCAAGAGCCAGAGCATGGGCCACGGTCTCACGGTGCGCATGAAGGAAGTCATCCCCCAGCAGATGTTCGACGTGGCCATCCAGGCCGCCATCGGCAGCAAGATCATCGCCCGGACCAACGTGAAGGCCCGGCGCAAGGACGTGCTGGCAAAGTGCTACGGCGGCGACATCAGCCGCAAGAAGAAGCTCCTGGCCAAGCAGAAGGAAGGCAAGAAGCGCATGAAGTCCATCGGCAGCGTCGACATTCCCCAGGAGGCCTTCCTGGCCATCCTCAAGGTGGAGAACTGAAATGGCCCAGCAGCCCTCCATGGAAATAGCCCAGCAGCCTTCCAGGAGGGACTCCAGGAGCCCCACGGGGATCATCCTCACCGGCTATGAGAAGGGCATCCTGCTCTGCCTCGTCCTGGGGATCCTGTACCTCCGCCTCTACCGGCGGAAACGGCGCCAGGAGAAAGTCTGCTCCCATTGCGGGCAGCGTAACCCTCCCCACCAGACCAACTGCAAGCAGTGCTCGGCGCCCCTGTTCCACAAATAGGCGGGGATCCGGTCCCGAAATAGCGGCTATCATCGGGGACCGGGTGGCCCCATGAGCAAAATCCGAGTCCTGGTCGCCGACGACGACCCTGCGAGCCTGGCCCTCCTGGTGCGGGTGCTGGGAAGAGCGGGCATGGAGACGGTCGCGGCCGAGGACGGGGCCGAGGTCCTGGCCAACCTCAAGAAGAGCCCCGAGTCCTTCGACGTGCTCCTCATGGACCTGGTGATGCCCCGCATGAACGGGTTCCAGGTGCTGCGCCGGCTCAAGTCCCATGCCCAGCTCAGGCACATCCCCGTCATCCTCCAGACCGCCTCCAACGACCCCGAGGACATCCAGCGGGGCATGGAGGCCGGTGCCTACTACTACCTCACCAAGCCCTTCACCCAGCGCGTGGTGGTCGGCATCGTCAAGACCGCCGCCCAGGACATCGCCCGCATCCGGGTCCTCCACGCGGAGGTGGAGCGCTCCGAAACCCCGCTCTCCATGATGACCGGCGGGACGTTCCGGTTCCGGACCCTCATGGAGTGCCACGAACTCACCAACCACCTGGCCAAGGTGTGCCCCGACCCGGCCCGCATCGTGACGGGCCTGTCGGAGCTCCTCATCAACGCCCTGGAGCACGGCAACCTGGGCATCTCCTACAAGGAGAAGGGGGAACTGCTTGAGCGCAACGGCTGGCGGGCCGAAATCGCCCGGCGCCAGGCCCTGCCCGAGAACCGGGACAAGTGGGTGGAGGTGGAGTTCGCCCGTCTGGATGACCGCCTACGCTTCGAGGTGCGGGACCAGGGGGAGGGCTTCGACTGGCAGGCCTACGTGGTGCCCAACCCCGCGCGGCTCTTCGACAACCACGGCCGGGGGATCTTCATGGCGAAGATGGACAGCTTCGACCACCTGGAATACCGGGGGCGGGGCAACCATGTCATGGCCGAGGTCATGCTCTGACGGCCTGAAACACATGACCATGAAGCGCCTCGCCCCCTCCCTGCTCATCGCCAGCCTCCTGGCCGCCCAGGCGCCCCAGGCGCCCGTCCTGGCGGGGCACCCGGTGCGCTTCGACGCCCAGCGGCGCATCGTGCCCTGGACCTCCTGGAACGCCGCCCTGGACCGGGAAATGGCCTTCTACGCCACCTGCCCCTCGGACCACGGCTACCCCCGCTTCGCCACCGTCACCTTCCTGGACGGCGCCTGGGAGCCCATGCCCGAGCGCACGGACTCCATCCCGGCCACCCAGAACGGCATGGGCATCCTGTCCTACCTGAAGTACCACGAGCTGCGGGGCCGCAGGAACCCCCGGACGCTGTCCATGGCCCGGGCCATGGGGGACTACCTCCTGAAGGAGGCCCTCACCCCGGATGCCGGCGCGTGGCCGCGCTTCGTGCGCTCCACCGGCCACCGGGGCCGGTTCCCCCAGCCCCCGGACGCCGGTTCCCAGAACGACCGCCCCTACGAGATCCAGCCCGACAAGGGCGGCATCGCAGGCTACGCGCTGGTGCTCCTGGCGGAGGCGGTGGGCGACCCCCGATACTTCAAGGCCGCGGTGCACCTGGCCACGGTCCTGGCCCGCCACCAGCGGCCCGGGGACGCCACCACGTCCCCCTTTCCCTTCCGCGTGGACTACCGCACCGGCGAGGCCCGGGGTCCCGTGTCCGGGAACATGACTTACATCCTGCGGCTCTACGACGCCCTGGTGACTCGGGGCCACGGCGAGTTCGCCGCCCCCCGCGCGGCGCTGTGGGCCTGGATCCGGGACTACCAGATCCCCAGCGCCGCCGCCGACGGGGCCCTCTTCGCCCAGTTCTTCGAAGACCACGACACGCCCACGAACCGCACCGCCTGGGCTCCGCTCAACCTGGCCCGCTACCTCCTGGAACGCCGCGAAGCCCTGGATCCCGACTGGCTCGCCCACAGCAGGACCCTGGTCGACTTCACCCGCCGGACCTTCACCCACACCGAGCTGGGAATCACGGTGTGCCACGAGCAGGACGAGGACCGCCAGGCCTGGGGCGGCGTCAATTCCACCTACGGCGCCGTCCTGGCCCTCTACGCCAAGGCCAGCGGTTCCCCCGCCCTCGCCCAGGAGGCCCGGGCCGCCCTGGACTATGCCCTGTACGCCATCGACCCGGAGGGCCGGCCCCGGGACCTGCCGACGTCTGAACGACTGGGCGGTTGGCAGGAGGACGCCCACACCGATGTGGTGCACAACGTCGTGGACGCCCTGCGGGCCTACCCCGAATGGGGCGAGTGATCCGGTCGGCCCCCCGATTCGACCGGATGCCCGCCGACTGGAACCGGTGACCGAACCGGCCCTGCGCGTCAGGCGGGAACCGTTCATCCTATTCTGGACCCGCCTCTGGAGCCCCCATGAGCCAGCCGTCCCTACGCCCAGCCCTGGAACGCATCCTCGGGAGCGGCCAGATCCTGGACCGGCCCATCGATCGGGTTGCCTTCGCGGCGGACGCCTCGGTCTACCGTCTGGTTCCCCGGGCGGTGGTCTTCCCGGCCACGGTGCCCGAGGTGCAGGGCCTGTTCCGCTTCAGCCGGGAATCCGGCGTGCCAATGACCTTCCGCGCGGCGGGCACCAGCCTTTCCGGCCAGGCCATCAGCGACGGCATCCTGGCTGAGGTGGCCCGCCACTGGCGCCGCATCGAGGTGCTGGACGGCGGCGCCCGGGTCCGGGTCCAGCCCGGCATCGTGGGCGCCCACGTGAACGCCGCCCTGAGGTCCTCCCGCGCCAAGATGGGCCCCGACCCCGCCTCCATCAACACCTGCACCGTGGGCGGCATCCTCGCCAACAACGCCAGCGGCATGTGCTGCGGCGTGGTGCAGAACGCCTACCACACCCTCGAATCGCTCACCTTCGTCCTCCCCTCCGGCACCGTCGTGGACACGGCCCTCCTGGGCGCCGACGCCCGGTTCCGGGAACTGGAGCCCGCCCTGGCCCAGGGCCTCCTGGACCTCAAGGCGGAGATCGAGGCCGATCCGCAGCTTTCGGCCCGCATCCGCGCCAAGTACCGCACGAAGAACACCACCGGCTATTCCCTGAACGCCTTCCTGGACTTCGCCACGCCGGTGGAGATCTTCCGGAACCTCCTGGTGGGCTCCGAAGGCACCCTGGCCTTCATCGCCGAGGCGGTGCTGCGGACGGTGCCGGACCTGCCGGTGAAGGTGACGGGGCTCCTGCTCTTCCCCGGCCTGCGTGAGGCCTGCGCGGCCATCGGCCCCCTCAAGGAGGCTGGTGCCGCGGCGCTGGAACTCCTGGACCGGGCCTCCCTGCGCTCCGTGCAGGACCAGCCCGGCATCCCCGCCGGGATCCGCGACCTGCCCGAAGGCGCCGCGGCCCTCCTGACGGAGTTCCACGGGGCCGGCGAAGCCGTGCGCCGGGAGCTGGAGGCCCGGGCCCTGGGCGTGTGCGCGGGGCTGGATCTCCTGGAGCCGGCCGCCTTCACCCACGACGCCGCCGAACAGGCCCGCCTCTGGAAGGTGCGCCAGGGAACCTTCCCCTCCGTGGGTTCCGTGCGGGCCCGGGGGACGGCCGTGATCATCGAGGACGTGGCCTTCCCCGTGGAGCGCCTGGCGGACGCCGCCCTGGACCTCACCGATCTGTTCCGCAAGCACGGCTACCACGACGCCATCCTCTTCGGCCACGCCAAGGACGGCAACCTCCACTTCGTCATCACCCAGTCCTTCGGCTCGCCCGAGGCGGTGGACCAGTACCGCCGCTTCATCGACGACGTGGTGCGCCTGGTGGTGGAGCGGCACCACGGCGCCCTCAAGGCCGAGCACGGCACGGGCCGGAACATGGCGCCCTTCGTGGAGGCCGAGTGGGGGCCCGAGGCCCTGTCCATCATGAAGCGCCTCAAGGCCCTGGTGGACCCCCAGGGCCTGCTCAACCCCGGCGTCATCCTCAATCCCGATCCCCTCGCCCACCTGGCCCACCTCAAGGCCATGCCGCCGGTGGAGGAGGAGGTGGACAAGTGCATCGAGTGCGGGTTCTGCGAGCCCAAGTGTCCCAGCCGGGAGCTGACCCTCAGCCCCCGCCAGCGCATCGTCGTGCGCCGGGAGATCACCCGCCTGGCCCTCACGGGCGAGGACCCGGAGCTGCGCCGGTCCCTGGAGGAGGCCTTCGCCTACATGGGCGTGGACACCTGCGCCGCCGACGGCCTCTGCGCCACGGCCTGCCCCGTGTCCATCGACACCGGCGCCCTCATCAAGCGCCTGCGCCGCACCGCCCACTCCCCCCGGGCCCAGGCCGTGGCCCTCAAGGTGGCGCGCCACCTGGGCGCCGCCGAGCCCCTGGTGCGCCTGGGCCTGCGTTCGGGCCACCTGTTGCAGAGCCTCTTCGGCCCCGGCGCCATGGTTGCCGTCACGCGGCTCATCCGGGCCGCCGCGGGCACCGCCACCCACCAGTGGAGCGCCGAGATGCCCCGGGCCGCCAAGGCCCTGCCCGAGACCCGCCGCGAAGGGGCCAAGGCCATCTACTTCCCCGCCTGCATCTCGCGCATGATGGGCCACCTCCCCGGCGAGCCCACCGCCATGAGCCTGCCGGAGGTCCTGGTGACCCTGGGCGAGCGGGCCGGTTTCCCGCTCCACATCGCCGAGGACCCCAAGGGCGCCTGCTGCGGCGTGCCCTTCTCGTCCAAGGGCTTCATCGACGCCCACCGCCACGCGGTGAACGACGCCATCGCCCGTTTCTGGCGCTGGAGCGACCAGGGCGAGCTGCCCGTGGTGGTGGACACCAGCCCCTGCACCTTCGGCCTCAAGACCTGCCGCCCCTACCTCACGGAGGAGAACCGCGCCCGTTTCGACAAGCTCACCATCCTGGACGCCGTGGCCTTCGCCCACGACACCCTCCTGCCCCGCCTCCCCATCCGGCGCAGGCTGGGCCCCGTGGTCCTCCACCCCGTGTGCTCCCTCACGAAGATGGACCTCACACCCAAGCTCCAGGCCGTGGCCGAGGCCTGCGCCGAGCAGGTGGTGATCCCCCGGGACGCCGGCTGCTGCGGCTTCGCGGGTGACCGTGGCTTCCTTCACCCCGAACTCACCGCCTCCGCCACCCGGCGCGAAGCCCTGGAGGTGAAGGCCGGGACCTTCGCCGGCCACTACTCCAGCTCGCGAACCTGCGAGATCGGCGTCACCCGCGCGACGGGGAACGTCTACCGGAGCTTCCTTTACTTGCTGGAGGAAGCCACGCGGTAGGTCCTGGCCGGCAAGTCCAGGCACTTCCCAGGAGGCTCTTCCTTCTCCGCGACCCTCCGCGAAGTCTCAGCGCCTCAGCGTTTGAATGGAACTCGGTTACTCGGCGCGCTTGTTACAATTGCCCCGAATCACCAAATTCCATTCAAACGCGGAGACACTGAGTTCTCGCGGAGGATCGCGGAGAGAAGGTCTTGTCGAAATTTGAATTCAGGAACTCCCGGATTCTCCACTAGGTCCAGTATTTGATCTGGATCGCCACGGATTCGCTTATCCAGTCCACCGAAATGAAGAACTCCGAATAACCGGGCTCATCTACCTCTATCTGCCAGTGCTCCTGTGATTTCTGACGACGAGGGTCGAAAGCGGCGAGCTTTAGCAGAAAGTGCGGGGCCTCACGCTTTCCGCAATGGGCCTTCACAAGCTGCGAAATCAGCGCCTTCGCGCCGTCGGCATCCAGGCCGCGTTCCGTCACCAGATACACAATCCGGCGCCCCACATGCTCCTCGCCCGCCCATTCGCGGATTTGGCAGTAGTCGCCATTGGGCAGGACCCGACGTTGGATGAGCCCATCCTTGGATCGCCATGTCAGATGGCCGGGCTCGGCCCCACGGGCCATGAAGGCAGACGGGATGAGGAGGGTCACCAAACCAGTGGCCACTGCGTTTGCATGGTTCGCCATCGCCGGGTTGCTCCTTAATGCGTTCATTTCAAGCTTAGCTTTGGACTCCCCTGGCTGAAAGTTTCATCCATGGTTACCGGAACACGGTGGCTTAGGTTTTCGCGGTTCGACCCCCCTGACCGGTCCGCCCACCTGCCGCTGAACCCGCGGCCGCCTGGGACGTATCCCCACCATGAACCGCCGCATCCTCATCGTCAGCAGCCTCGCCGTGGGCGTGTGGGCCCTGCTCAACCTCCTGGTGGGGCTCTGGGTGCTTCCGCCGATGCTCCTGGCCGCTGGCCTGCCTTCGCGCACCGAAACCCAACGGGCGCATATCCGCGAGGTTCTCCAGCCGCCCGGGGCGGCCTGGACGGCCACCACGGTCCCGGGCGGCGAGAGCCGGCCCCTCCAGGTCTGGCGGTTGCGGAGGCCCGGGTCCCGCGGGGTGGCGGTGCTGCTCCACGGTTTCGGGGACGACGCCTGGGGAACCGCACCCCGCCTCCGAGACCTGCCGGACTGGGATGCCGTGGTCTTCACCTTCCGGGGACGGGATCTGGATCCCTCGGTGCCCTCGACCCTTGGCGGCTGGGAGACCGCCGACGTGGTGGCGGTGGTGCGCGCGCTGGAGGCGGAAGGCACCCCGCGCAAGGATATCCTCCTGGTGGGCGCCAGCCAGGGTGCGGGTGTGGCCTTGCTGGCCCTGGCGCGCCTAGAGGCCGAAGGCGGGCCCCTGGCGGGGGCTCTGCTGGAATCGCCCTTCCGGAATCTGAAGGACGCCGGGCGCAACCACCTGCGGGGAACCCTGGGCAACGGGGAATGGCTGCTGCGTCCGGCGGAACGCATCGCCTTCCTGCGGGCCGGGCGGATCGCGCGGTTCCACCCCGGAGACGTGTCTCCGGAGGACGCGTCCCGGAACCTCCGGACGCCCGTGGCTCTCCTGACGGGGGACGCGGATGGGATCACCCCCCTGGCCGGAGTGCGGGCCATCGCCAGAAACCTCCCCGACCTGACCGTCGTCCCGGGCGCGGGGCACCTGGAGGCCGGGGAGCGGGTCCCTGGAGGCTGGGCGGCGTGGGCTGCGGACCGGCTGAAGCGCTTCGGCCGGCGGTAGCCTCACTCCACCAGCACCCCCTTGAGCGGCACCCGGATGGTCATCTGCGTGAGCTTGTTGGGAATGCAGGTGATGTTCAACCCCGTCGCCGGCCCGAAGAGGCTCCGGATGCGCTTGTGCACGATCTGCAGCCCCAGCCCGTCCTCGGACTTCACGCTGTCGTCGAAGGTCCCGGCGTCGTCCTCCACGTCGATGCGCAGCGCGTCCCCCTCCGGATAGGCCCGGATGCGCACCTCGCCGGGGGTCAGCATGCTGGAGATGCCGTGCTTGATGGCGTTCTCCAGGAGCGGCTGCAGGGTGAAGGTCGGCACCCTCACCTGGTGGAAGGCGGGATCCACGTCGATCTCCACCCTCAACCCCTCGAAGCGCGCCTTCTCGATCTCCACGTAGGCCCGGATGTGCTCCAGCTCCTCCTCGAGGGTCGAGAACTGGGAACTGCGCTTGAGGTTCTTGCGGAAATAGCCGGAGAGGTGCCCCAGCAGCTCCCGGCCCCGGGTGGCGTCGGTGCGCACCACGGCCATGATCGTGTTGAGGGAGTTGAAGAGGAAGTGCGGGTTCACCTGCGCCCGCAGCAGGCGCAGTTCGCTCTGAACCAGGAGGTTCTTCTGCTCCTGGTACTTCGAGATGAGGAGCTGGCTCGACAACAGGGCGCCGATGCCCTCCCCCAGGCGCCGGTTCATCTTCAGGAAACGCCGGTTCCTGGGCTCGAAGAGCTGCACGGTGCCCAGCACCACGCCGTCCACCTCCAGGGGCACGATGAGCGCGGAATGCAGGGGGCAGTCCTCGGACACGCCGCACTGGAAGGTCTGATGCGTGCCGTCCGCGAAGATCACCGACCGGTCCTCGATGGCCTGGAGCGTGAGGGCGGACGACACGGGCAGGCCCGGCCGGTGGTGGTCGGAACCCAGCCCCACGAAGCCCAGCACCCGCTCCCGGTCCGTCACGGCCACGGCGCCCACGCCCGTCTCCTCCTGGACGATGGCGGCCATCTCCCCGGCGGTCTCCGGGCCGAAGCCGCGCCCCAGAAGTCCCAGGGCCCGCTCCGCCACCCGCAGGGCGGCGGCGGAGGACGTGGCCGCCACCCGGTCCAGGTCCCGCAGGCGGTGCAGGAGCACGGCCATGAGCAGCGCGGCGCCCACGGGGTTCAGGCACACCATGGGGATGCCGATGACCTTGACGATCTCCAGGGCGTCGCCGAAGGGCTTGGTCAGGGCCAGCACGATGCCCATGTGCAGGAGCTCGCCCACGAACGTGACCACCAGGGCCGTGCGCATGGACAGGAGCGTCTCCGGCCGGTCCCGGTAGCGGCGGTGGACGAGACCCGCGAGCACCCCCTCCAGGGTTGTGGCCACGGCGCCGCTGAACGCCGCGATGCCCCCCAGGGTCAACCGGTGGGCCCCGGCCTTGAGGCCCACGAGTCCGCCCAGCCAGGGGCCCCCCAGGAGCCCGGCCAGCACCGAACCCACGGCCCGGGAATTGAGGATGGCGCCGCCCTTGAGGACCGGGGTGCCCAGGTAGTTCCCCAGGATGGCGATGCTCGTGAAGACCAGGTAGAGCCGCAGTCTGCCGTGGGGCCGGGCCCAGTCCGAGGCGATGGGCCGGAAGGCGGGCGATTCGCAGTACAGGTAGAACAGGACCAGGAAGGCCGAGAGGGTCTGGAACAGCTGTACCAGGTCGTGCAAGGTCCCTCCCGGTCAGGGGCGGTTCAGCGGAGCCTTTCCTCCAGGCGCACGGCGGTGTGCTCCGCGCGGATGGGTGACCCCAGCTTATCCAATCCCCCCCGGATCTGCATCACGCAGCCTGGGCAGTCCATGACCACCCGGTCGGCGCCCGTGGCCTGGATGTTGTCCAGCTTGCGCTCCAGGATGGGGGCCGAGATCTCCGGGAGCTTGACGGAGTAGGACCCGGCCATGCCGCAGCAGGTGTCGCACTCGGCCATCTCCCGCACCTCGACCCCTGCCCGGGCCAGCAGTTCCCGGGGAGCCGCCTGGGCCCCCAGGGTGCGCTTCAGGTGGCAGGAATCGTGGTAGGTGGAGATCCCCGCCTCCTGGCCCTCCTTGAAGGAGAGCCGGCCCTCGTCCACCAGACGCTTGACCAGAGTGGAAAAGTCGAAGGTCCTGGCGGCGAGCCGCCGCGCGGGTTCAAGGTCCTCCTCCATCCCCAGGCTCCGGAAGGTGGCGATGAAATCCTCCTTCAGGGCCACGGTGCAGGTGGGGCAGGCCGAGACCACGTAGTCCGGGCCGTCGGCCAGGAGGGCCTTGATGTTGTCCCTGGCGTTGCCCGCGGCCGTCTCGTAGGCGCCCGCGTATCGCGCGGGGGCCCCGCAGCAGGTCTGGCCCTCGGGGAAGAGCACTTCGATGCCTGCCTTGTTCAGGATCCGCACCACGGCCTCGCCCATCTCGGGATAGGAGAAGTCGATGAGGCACCCGGAATAGAACACCGCCTTCTCCCGGCACGGAGGCTGGACCAGGCGGCGGAAGCGGTCCCGCAGGGGCTCCTCGGCGATGGCCGGCAGGCTGCGGAAGTCCGTCATGTCCGACAGGAACAGGGGCAGGTGGCGGATGAAGCCGTTCTTCGCGAAGGGCTTCTGGGCCAGGGAGGCCGCCCGGAGCATGGTGTGGAAGAGCCGCCGGTTGTTCACCAGCGCGAAGATCGCCTTCTGGACCAGCGGCTGCCCCCGCTTCGCCACCAGGCGGCGGCGCACTTCCAGGATCAGCCCCGGGATATCGATGCGGCCCGGGCACACGTCCTTGCAGGCGCCGCACTGGATGCACAGGCCCTGGATCTCGTCCGACGCCTGGAGCCCGTCGAACCAGGCCGTGAGGATGGTGCCGATGCCGCCCGTGTACACCTTGCCGAACACGTGGCCCCCCACGAGACGGTAGATGGGGCACACGTTGAGGCAGGACGCGCACCGGATGCACTGCAGCGCCTCCCGGAACCGGGGATCCGCAGCCATTTCCGACCGGCGGTTGTCCATGAGGATGACGTGGGTCTCCCGGGGGCCTCCTTCCGTGGACTGCAGGGGGCCGGTGAGGATGGACACATAGCTGGTCATCAGCTGGCCCGTGGCGTTGCGGGGCAGCGCCGTGAGGATGGGCTCGATGTCCTGGAAGGACGCCACCAGCTTCTCGATGCCCACGATGGCCACGTGGACCCTGGGCAGGGTCGTGACGAGACGGGCGTTGCCCTCGTTGGTCACCAGCACCAGGCTTCCGGTTTCGGCCACGGCGATGTTGGCGCCGGTGATGCCCATGTCCGCCTCCAGGAAGCGGCCCCGGAGCCGGTCCCGGGCGAAGGCCACCAGGGCCGGGATGTCCGGGGCCTGCCCGGGCTCCACTTCGCGGCTGAACACCTCCGCCACGTCCTCCTTGGTGAGGTGGATGGCGGGCATGACCATGTGGGAGGGCCGCTGGTGGGCCAGCTGGATGATCCACTCCCCCAGATCCGTCTCGAAGACCTGGATCCCCTCGGCCTCCAAGTGGGCGTTGAGGTGGATCTCCTCGGTGGCCATGGACTTGGATTTCACGATGGTGCGCACGCCCCGCTCCCGGGCCAGGGCGGAGACGTAGGCCTTCACCTCGGCGGGGCTCTGGGCCCGGAATACCTTGACGCCCCGGGCTTCGGCATTGGCCTGGAAGGCGGCGGCCAGTTCGTCCAGGCGGGAGGCGGCATGGGCCTTGACGTCCCGCACGCGGTCCCGCACCGCCTCGAAGTCGAGACCCGCGTAGGCCCGCTCCCGGCTCGCCTTGTAGGCCACGGAGAAGCGGCCGAGGGCCCCCCGCAGGTCGGGGTCGGCCAGGGCCTGATGGATGGAGTCCTTGAACGCTGCCCTCATGACGGGATTCCCTCCACGAGAAGCACCACCAGCCGCGCGGGGCCGTGGACGCCGATGGTGAGGACCCGCTCGATGTCGGCGGTGCGGCTGGGCCCGGTGATCATCGAAAGACAGGCCGCGCGGTCCGGATGGACGATGGACAGCAGGGAAGCCAGGTCCGGCAGGATGCGCCCCGTCCCCAGGATCGCCACGTGGGTCCTGGGCAGCGTCGAGACCAGGCGCTGTTCCACGGTCGTGGCGTCCTGCACCAGCGTCCCGGTGGCGGCGATGGCCCAGTCCATCTGGGAGATGCCCACCTGGGCCGCGGCTGCGGCCTCCCGCGTCACGTCGAAGGCCAGGCCCGGGATCCGGGGCCGGCCCGCGGCCTGCAGGAAGGGACCCGGGGCCCACAGGGAGGTTCCGCCTTCCCGGGGGAGGAAGTCCCCCAGGAAGGCCAGGGCCTCCTGGGCCCGGCCGAAGGCGTGCACCTCGGCGCTCACCGCCCCGGCGCGTTCCCGGAAGAGGCCGGACAGGTTGCACATGGTCAGCGGACGATCATGTGGGTGAAGGGGAACACGTAGGCCATGAGGAAGACCACCAGCCCCGCCAGCGCCGCCAGGGCCACCGAGTGGAAGAAGACATACCGGAGGATGTCGCCCTCGTGGCCATACCACTGGGTGGCGGTGCTGGCCACCACGATGCTCTGGGCGTCGATCATCTTGCCCATGACGCCGCCGCAGCTGTTGGCCGAGGCCATGAGGCTTGGAGCCACGCCGATCTGCTGGGCGGTGATCTTCTGGAGGCTGCCGAAGAGCACGTTGGAGCTGGTGTCCGAACCCGTGAGGGCCACCCCCAGCCAGCCCAGCATCGTCCCGAAGAAGGGGTAGAGGGTGCCGGTGCGGGCGAAGGCCAGGCCCATGGTGGCGTCCAGGCCGGAATACCGGGTGAGGAAACCCACCGCCAGCATCGCCGCGATCGTGAGGAGGGAGAAGCGCACCCGCACCAGGGTGGCGGCGTAGAGCTTGAGCATCTTCCAGAGGCTCAGGCCCATGACGGCGCCCGACAGGAGCGCGGCCAGGAAGATGCCGGTGCCTGTGGCGGAAAGCCAGTTGAGGACGTAGATGGCCTTCTCCGCCTCGGGCTTGGCCACCACGGGTGGCATGCGCTGCACCAGCAGATGGAGTCCGTGCACGGGGAACTTGAGGGTGGTGCAGGCGTCCATGGCGTTCTTGATGACGGGGGTGCCCCAGAGGCCCACGAGGATGCTCAGCACGACCCAGGGGGTCCAGGCCTTGATGACCTGCTTGCGGGAATGGACCGTGACGCCCCGGGCCTGGGTGGTGGCGGCCTCGCCCTCCAGGCGCCAGATGCGCTTGGGGCTCCACTTCAGGAGGAAGAGGATGAGGCAGGTCATGGAGACGACCGACGCCGCGATGTCCACCAGCCAGGGGCCGTGGAGGTTGGAGACCAGGAGCTGGGTGGCCGCGAAGGAGCCCCCGGCCACCAGGATGGCGGGCCAGATCTCCAGCATCCCCTTGAAGCCCGCGAAGGCCCAGATCAGCCAGAAGGGCACCAGGATGCAGAAGGGGGTCAGGAGCCGGCCCACGTTGGCGCTCAGGACGCCCAGGTCGATGCCCGTGACGCCGTTGAGGGCGAGGAGCGGGATGCCCAGGGCCCCGAAGGCCACGGGCGCCGTGTTGGCGATGAGGGACAGGCCCGAGGCCTGCAGGGGCCGGAAGCCCAGGCCGATGAGGATGGCCGCGGTGACCGCCACCGGGGTCCCGAACCCCGCCGCGCCCTCGAAGAAGGAGCCGAAGCAGAAGGCGATGAGCAGAAGCTGCAGGCGCCGGTCCTGGGTGATGCTCGTGAGGCTCTCCTGCAGCACCTTGAACAGGCCCGTCTCGTTGGTGAGCGTGTACATGAAGATCACGTTCACGATGATCCAGCCGATGGGGAGCAGGCCGTAGGCGGCGCCGTACACCGCCGTCGCGCCTGCCAGCTTGGCCGGCATATGGAAACCGGCCACGGCGACCAGGAGGGCAGCGCCCAGCCCCATGAGGGCAGCATAGTGGGCCTTCACCTGGAGGATGGCCAGGGTCCCCAGCAGCACGAACACCGGGATGGCGGCCACCAGGGTGGACAGCCACCAGTGCCCCGTGGGGTCGTAGTTCTGGGACCACGGCGCGCCCAGGGCCGGCAGGCGCAGGATGGCCACGGCGGCGAAGGCGCCGCCCACGATCACCGCGCCGGCGGTGACAAGGTTGGCCTTGGGGGGAACGGCGGCCGCAAAGGATGATTCGGTCATGGGTTCTCCGGAGTGGAAGGAAGGGTGCAAACCGGTATGAACACACAGGATGGGCAGGGGCCGGACCCATGAGCGGTCAAACTTGGCCACCGGCCGGACTCGGCATGCATCCGGTCGGAATCCCGGGGTGACCGGAAGGGCGAAAGGGCGGAAATGCTATAGTCGACCGGAACGGTCAGGCGGAACCGGGGGAGGGATCGTGGGAGTGCTGCGGGCGGTGGTGGTGGATGACGAGGTCCATGCCCGGGAGGAGCTCGGGGCCCTGCTGTCCGAAGCCCAGGAGGTGACCGTGGTGGCCGCGTGCGCCAACGCCGTCGCCGGCATCCGCGCCGTGCGCGAGGAACGGCCCGACGTGCTGTTCCTGGACATCAACATGCCGGGGGTGGACGGTTTGCAGATGGTGAGCATGATCGATCCGGACGTGATGCCCTGCGTGGTGTTCGTGACGGCCTACGACGACCACGCGCTGCAGGCCTTCGACAAGAACGCCGTGGACTACCTGGTGAAACCCGTGGAGCCCGGGCGGCTGGGCCAGGCCCTGGAGCGGGTGCGGCGGTTCATGGGCGAAGGCCGGCGCCCCGCCATGCCGGGCCCATCCATCGACCGCATTCCCTGCCTCGCGGGCCAGAACATCAAGCTCATCGACGCCGCGGATGTGGAATGCGTGCGCTCCTCCGAGACCGGCGTCCACGTGGTGACCGCCAAGGGCGAGTACTTCACGGAATTGACCCTGACCGTCCTGGAGGCCAAGGGCCGGAACCTCGCGAGGTGCCACAAGCAGTATCTGGTGAACCTGGCCGCCATCGACGAGATCAACCGGCAGGATCCCTCCGCCGCCTTCATCAAGACCCGCTCCGGCCGCACCGTGCCCGTGAGCCGGCGCTTCCTGGCCCCGTTAAAAGAAAGGCTGGGAATCTAGTAAGGAAGTCCACCTTCACGACCCGGTCGCCGAGGTAAAGCAGGGCGTATTCGTACGGGGAACCGTCGTTCCTTAGCGCCTGCGGGCCACCGCGCCCTGGGTGCGCAGGTCCTCCAGGATCGCCGGGAGGCAGGCCTCCACCTTGGCCACGTCGGCCTCCGTGGTGTAGCGGCTCAGGGAGAACCGCACCGACCCCAGCACGCAGGATGCGGGCACCGCCATGGCGCGCAGGACGTGGCTGGCCTCCTTCTGCCCGGTGGTGCAGGCGCTGCCTGTGGAGACGCAGATACTGGCCTCGTTGAGCCGCATGAGGACGGCCTCGCCCTCCACCCCCTCGAAGCTGGCCATGGTGGTGTTGGGCACCCGCGGGGCCCCGGCGCCGTTCACGAGGGTGCCGGGGATGCGCGAAAGGAGGAAGGTTTCCAGCCGGTCGCGCAGAGCCTGCACGGCGCCGGTTCCGGGAAGGTGGGTGCGGGCCAGGTCCGCTGCCGCCCCCAGGCCCACCAGACCCGGCACGTTCTCCGTGCCGCCGCGGCGGCCGCGCTCCTGGCCTCCGCCGATCATGAAGGGCTTCAGGCGCAGGCCCCGCCGCAGGAAGAGCCCCCCCGTGCCCTTGGGGGCGTGGAACTTGTGCCCGCTGAAGTTGAAGAGGTCCGCGCCAAGACGGGCCAGGTCCACGGGGACCTTGCCCAGGGCCTGGGTGCCGTCCACGTGGAAGAGGATGCCCCGGGCCTTCACCAGGCTGGCCACCTCCTCCAGGGGGAAGAGGACGCCGGTCTCGTTGTTGGCGGCCATGACGGAGACCAGGGCCGTGTCGGGACGCAGGCTCGCTTCCAGTTCGGCCAGGTCCAGCCGCCCCTGGCCGTCCACCCCCAGCACCGTGACCTCGGCGCCGTTGCGCCGGAGCCAGTCGCCCATGGCCAGCACCGCGCTGTGCTCCACGGCGGTGGTGACGAAGTGGCGCTTGGCCGGGAAGGCCTCGAAGACCCCCCGGAAGGCGTGGTTGATGCCCTCGGTGCCCCCGCTGGTGAAGATGAGCTCGGCCGGGGCGCAGCCCAGGAGGGCCGCCACCTGTTCCCGGGCGACCACCACGGCCCCCTCGGAGATCCGCCCCAGCACGTGGGCCGAACCCGCGTTGCCGAACTGGTCCCGGAGGAAGGGGAGCATGGCCTCCAGGGCCTCGTCCGCGAGGCGGGTGGTGGCGTTGTTGTCGAGATAGACGAGCGGATCGAGCATCCGCCTATGCTACCTCAGAACGGTGAGCAGGCATTTCGGGGTGCGGGCCTTGATGATCCAGGCGTCCTTCTGCTCCTGGGGAAGGTCCCGCCAGGCCCAGCGGTCCACCAGGGCCGCCACGGGGCGCGTGGGGTCCTCGGCGCGCAGGCGCTGGGCCATGGGGAGGAACTGGTTCAGGTCCTCCTGGAACCAGCGGTCCCGGGCGGCGGGATCCAGGTGATCACGTCCGTATGCCAGTTCGCCCGTTCCCGCCACGATGGTCACCCGCCGCCCCGTCAGGAAGGGAAGGGCCTGGTAGTAGTCCCCGCAGCTGATCCACTGGGCGTCCCGGGGCCCCTGGGCGATGAGCGAACCCGCGTCCTTGGTGGGTCCGGCCACCTTGCCCGCCGCGAGGGTCAGGAGGAGCAGGGCCGCGCCCAGGGCCGTCATCCACCGCGGGCCGGTGAGGCCGCGGGGCCGGATGCCCCACAGGCCCACGCCGCAGAAGGCCAGACCCAGGGCCAGAACCCAGGTGGGGCTGTCCAGGTCCTTGACGACGAAGGTGGCGGCCAGGAAGAGCACGCCCAGGAAGATCAGTTCCTTGCCGGCCCGGGCCAGGGCCTTCCATTCCTCGCCCTCGCGCTCGAAGGCGCAGGCCAGGGCCAGGAGGGGCACGATGGACGGGTGGATGTAGGGCGGCAGCTTGGAGCCGGAAAGGCTGTAGAAGGCCAGGGGCACGGCGGCGCCCAGGATCACGGCGGCCACGGTCCAGCGGTGGAGGGGGGCGGCTTCGGAGACCGGCCCGGTCTGGCGGCGCAGGAAGGTCACGCTCCGGCGCAGGCCCGTGACGCAGGCGCTGAGCCAGGGCAGGACGCCGACCGCCAGGAAGGCGGTGAAGTAGAACTTGTCCAGGACGGGGTTCTTGGAGCCGGCGCGGTCGTGCACGTGGGATGTGTAGCGCTGGAAGTGCTCGTGGACGAAGAAGAACCAGGCGTGGCCCGGGTTGGCGCGGTCCACCAGGATGAACCAGGGCGCCGACAGGGCCGCGAACAGGAGCCAGCCCAGGGGGTCGAAGAGGGTCTTCAGGAGGGCGGAGCGCAGACGCGGCGAGGACCAGGCGAAGGGCAGCGAGGCCAGGAGGGTGCACCCCACCAGCACCGGCGCCGCCAGCCCCTTGGTGAGCATGGCCAGGGCCAGGGAGCCGAAGGCCAGCAGGCTCCAGCCCAGGGCCTTGCGGCCCTCGAACCGCGCCGCCACGGTCTCGATGCCTGCCACCAGGGCGAGCACCTGGAAGGCCGAGAACAGGGCGTCGAGGGTCAGGATCTGGGCGCAGACGTAAGCCAGGATGGCGGTGCCGGCCATGAAGGGGGCCCAGAAGGCCTGACGCGCGCCAAGGCGGGACGCCAGCTTCCAGGCGCACCACAGGGTGATCAGGGTGGCCAGGGCCAGGGGCAGGCGCGCCGCCACGGCGTTGAGGCCGAAGAGCTTCATGGACGCGCCGGAAAGCCAGTATTGGAGCGGCGGCTTCTCGAAATAGAGGACGTGGTTCAGGCGGGGCGTGAGCCAGTCGCCGGCGGCCAGCATCTCCCGGGGGATCTCGGCGTACCGCGCCTCGTCAGGCTCCCACAGGGGCCGCAGGAAGAGCGGAACCAGCCCCAGGAAGAGCCAGATCCAGAGTAGGGCGCTCCTGTCCTTCTTCGTCAACCCTCGGTCTCCACGATCTTTTCCATGGCCTTGTGCTCTTCCACGAAGAAGTCGATGGCCTTGCGCAGGGCCTCGCGGATGCCCACCTTGGGCTCGAACCCGAAGGTCTCGCGCATGCGGCGGATGCTGGGGGTGCGCACCAGGACGTCCTGGTAGCCCTTGCCGTAGAAGGCGCCACTGGTCTCCTGGACGATCTCGGAGAGGGGGATGTTCCGCTCGAGGCGGAAGGGGTGGGATTCCCAGATCTCAAGCATCATCCGGGCGATGTCCTCGACGCTGTGGTCGTTGGCGGGGTTGCCGATGTTGAAGATCCGGCCGTCGGCCTTGCCGCCCTCGTTGTGCAGGACCGACATGAGGCCGTCCATGGCGTCTTCCACGTCGCAGAAGCAGCGCCGCTGGCTGCCGCCGTCCACGAGCTTGAGGGGCTCGCCGTTGAACAGGTTCCAGGCGAACTGGGTCACCAGGCGGCTGGAGCCCTCCTTGGCCGTGTTGAGGCTGTCGAGCTTGGGGCCCATCCAGTTGAAGGGGCGGAACAGCGTGAACTGCAGGTTGTCCCGGAAGCCGTAGCCCCAGATGACGCGGTCGAGGAGCTGCTTGGAGGTGGAGTAGATCCACCGGTTCATGGGGATGGGGCCGGTGACCAGGGAGGAGGTCTCCTCGTCGAACTCGGTGTCCGAGCACATGCCGTAGACTTCGGAGGTGCTGGGGAACACGACCCGCTTCTTGTACTTGACGCACTGGCGGACGATGCGGAGGTTCTCCTCGAAGTCCAGCTCGAAGACCCGGAGGGGATCGGTGACGTAGACCTTGGGGGTGGCGATGGCCACCAGGGGGAGNNCGTGGTACTCGATCCACTCCTTGCTGATGCTGATGTCGCCTTCGCGGAAGTGGAAGCGGGGGTTGTCGAGGTACTCGGCGACCTTGTGGTTACCAAGATCCATGCCATAGACTTCCCAGTTGGTGTCCCGCATGATGCGGCCCACCAGATGGGAACCGATGAATCCGTTCACGCCGAGGATTAGAATCTTCACGAGCTTCTCCATTCACAAAAACGTTTCAGTCTAACAGATCGAGGAGGCGCCTTCCTTGAACCTCATTCTGCTGCTCGAGGAGGACTTCACCGGTCCGGGCCGTGTCCGGCTCACCGGACGCAGGCTGCGCCACGTTCTGGAGGTGCACCGGGCCTCCGTGGGGGGTGAGCTGACGGTGGGCCTGCTGGGCGGGGAAATGGGCCGGGGCCGGGTCACGGCGGTGGAACCGGACCTCTGCATGGACGTCGAACTCCACCTGCCGCCCCCGCCCAAGCTCCCCCTGAAGCTGGTCCTGGCCCTGCCCCGGCCGAAGGTCCTGAACCGGGTCCTGGCCGCGGCAACCAGCCTGGGCGTCGCCGAAATCCATCTGGTCAATGCCTGGAAGGTGGAAAAAAGCTACTGGGGCAGCCCCCGCCTCTCGGAGGACAACCTCCTGCTGCAACGCGTGCTGGGCCTTGAGCAGGCCCGCGACACGGTCCTGCCCCCCCTCGTCCTCCACCGTCTCCTGCGACCCTTCGCCGAGAACGTCCTTCCCGGGCTCATCGAGGGCACCCTGCCCATCCTCGCCCACCCCGGCGCGGACGAGCCCTGCCCGCGCACCCCCACAGGCCCCGTGACCCTCGTGATCGGCCCCGAAGGTGGTTTCATCCCCGCCGAAGTCGAGCTCTTCGTCCGGGGCGGATGCCGCGCCTTCACGCTGGGGGAGCGCATCCTGAGGGTCGAGACCGCCGTGGCGGCCCTGGCGGGGCGCCTGTTCTGAAGGGCACCACCGGTATTGACGCTTAGCAATTCCTGCCCGCGATGACATTATGGGGGGATACCCATTTCCCACAGGAGAGTTCATGGCGAACGGCAAGGGTCCGCGCATCATCCAGGTCGAAGAAAGGCTGCCCCTTCTTGAGACCATCCCCTTGAGCCTGCAGCATCTCTTCGCCATGTTCGGCGCGACGGTCCTGGTCCCCTTCCTCTTCAAGGTGGATCCCTCGGTCTCCCTGCTCATGAACGGCCTGGGAACCCTCACCTACATCGTGGCGACCCGCGGCCGGATTCCCGCCTACCTGGGCTCCAGCTTCGCCTTCATCGCGCCGGTGTTCGCCGTCATGGCCATCATCCCCGGCCAGGCCGGGTACGGCGTGGCCCAGGGCGGCTTCATCGCCTTCGGCCTCTTCTTCATCCTGATCTCCCTCATCGTCAAGCAGATCGGAACCCGGTGGCTGGAAGTGGCCTTCCCCCCCGCGGCCATGGGCGCCGTGGTGGCGGTCATCGGCCTGGAACTCGCGCCCACGGCCGCCCAGATGGCCTGGCTGGTCAAGGGCGACGCCACGCCCCTGGCCCTGCCCCACACCCTCAGCGTCGCGGTGGCCCTGGCCACCCTGGGCGTGGTCATCCTGGTGTCCCTCTTCGCCCGGGGCTTCTTCTCCATCGTGCCGATCCTCATCGGCGTCATCTTCGGCTACGTGCTGAGCATGTTCCTGGGCATCGTCGACCTCAAGCCCATCCATGAAGCCAGCTGGTTCGCCCTGCCCCACTTCACCCGGCCCACCTACAACCTCCAGGCCATCATGATGATCATGCCGGCCTGCCTCGTGGTGCTGGCCGAACACATCGGCCACCTGGTGGTGACGGGCAACATCGTCGGCCGCGACCTC